>NZ_LGUG01000004.1:4044784-4236444 GCF_001274715.1 Aneurinibacillus migulanus
CTTTACCTCTTTCACTAATCCTGGATCAGCTATATCTTTAATGTAAGCAATAATAAGCTCCTTTTTTGCACGCTCTCCTACCTGGAATTTTGTTAATGATAAGTTCTCGTTCTGACCATGACGTCGCAAAAGGGCAGTATTATCGCTTAGCACTTCAGTAAAACCTATCCGCGGACCTCTAACCAACGCTTCTGATACAGGCTCTTCAATGTTTCGTGTTTTTCCTTTCGTTATACCAAGTATCAAAACACCTACGGAACCATCAATTAAAAGCGCAGTCGAACCTGTCAATACTTCTAAAGCCAAATCCTTTGTGTTATGTACTTCTTTTACTTTGCTAATGGATAGGATATGATTTTTAACAAACTCTTTTAAGGTGCTATCTTTGATAAAAATTTTCCTTTTTTTATACTCCTGTGGAAAATCTGACATCAGCGATTTTATGATATGCTGATCGATGAGATCGATATCTGATAATCCATCAACAAAAATGAGCGCCGCTCGAATGCTCATCCTTCCTATGTTAAACTCTCGAAAATGAACATCCGAGTTATGGCCGATTTCTTGTCTTACAAGTTCCAAATCGAAAGTGAAATCGCCTGTAAAAGGAGCTGGAGACTCTTGTTTTTTATCACTTTGCTCGGTATATTTTTGTATTTGCCCGCTCTTTGATTTCCACCATCTCATTTTCATCACTCTTCCTCTGATGTACGAACCCATTCAAAAAATCTTGAGATAACATAGGGAACGAAAAATACAATAAAGGCTTGAACAAATACTTTCCAACCTGGAAGATAAGAGACAATTGACCGCCACATTTTGATCATCCTATGAGTAGAATCATTCGATACTCCATTTTAAAAACCGCGAAGTACTTAATCACTATTCATTCATTACTTCATGATCGTGTTCTCCAAAGCACCTCATTTCCTTACTTATCCTTAAAATTACAGGGAATCAAACGCGATATATTTCTCTAATCATGATTTCTCATACACCATTATTGCCTTATATGCGACATGTTAATCTAATGTATTTTTTATAATCACTTCCCAGGTGATGTTAGCTACATCTGTACAATATAAAATCCACTAAATCATATTAACGCTTAGCTTATACTGATAAAATTAAACACATATCTATGTAGAGGTATCAAAAGCATTAGATAGCCCTATATAGTATCTAGGCTGCTTTGAAAAACAGCCAGAAGCAACACTTGGACAACATTATTATATTCTGGATACACAGTGTTAAAGACAAAGTAAAGCCCTTCTACCGGTTTGGGCAGAAGAGCTTTACTCCCCTATGGAATTGGTATGCTACACGCTACAATCTATTTGAATCGCCTGTATACAGAACTGTTTTATTTTTGGGAGTACCGCCACATCACCATCAAATTAAGAGAGACACTATTAGAAAGAGAAATGGATTTTATGCTGTGCCAGTTTAGTTTCAATGACTAAGCTCTTCTGCAAATTCTGCAATAACTGTCTGGTTTCTTCCCGATTCCTTAGCCTTATACAAGGCTTGGTCGGCCAAATGAATTAGTTCCTCAGCGGAATCGGAGTGTGAAGAATAGTGTGCAATACCCTGTGAGACCGTAATAGTCTGCCCAATAGGATTGACACTTTTTTCAAGCATAAGACGAATTCGTTCGGCCACAAGATGAGCTTCCTCAATAGAAGCATAAGAAATAAGTGAAATGAATTCTTCACCTCCGAAACGACAACAAACATCACCTGGTCGGACACATGAAGTAATAATTTTCGCAAAATGCTTTAACACTTCGTCCCCAGCCTGATGACCAAATGTGTCATTTATGGATTTAAATTTATCGATATCCATAATAATAATAGAAAAAGAGATTTGCTCTTCAATCCATCTATGCATGATTGCTTGAAGTGCTCTTCGGTTTGTTAACCCGGTCAATGGATCTGTCATTGCATCAAGTGTCAATTGCTCGGTCTGCTTTTTAATATCTGCTACTGCATATCTAACTGCTTCTGTTAACAAATCGGCCTCTCTATTCCAATGTCGTTTTCCTTTAGGAAGTTCGACTTTTTCTTTACCGATTTTGGTCATAAAGTCGGCAAGGGTTACAAAAGGTCTTGCCAATCCGCGAGCAAGCCCTATGACGATTAGCATTAATAATATAAATGGAGGCAGCGTATAAAACAGAACGGTTTTTATATAATCATTCAATTGTTCATAAACGACACTGATAGGCGAAGCTACAATTACACCCCAGCCATTTTCCGGAACCTTTACGTATCCCGCTAGTAAAGCCTTACCTTGCAAGTTAACCATCTGTTCATGTCCACTTTGACCTTGCATAAGCTTTCGAACGACTTGATTGGCACTAATATTCTTACCTAAACGATTTTTGTCGTGATGGTACAGCACATGTCCGTTAGATCCCACGATGTAAAAATATGAACCTATTTTATCTGTAGGATTGTTTCCAAAGATCATACTCAATATGTTTTTTTCTTGAAGATAAATAGTTCCTCCGATATACCCGCGGTATCTACCTTCCTTATCGTAAATTGGCTCGCTCATAAATACAATGAGACGTTTGGTTTTTGTAGTAATATACGGTTTGGAGAGATAGGGCTTTTTTAATGTTAATGCCGTCTTCGCTTCTTCCGTTCTAATATATTGCCCAACTGTACCAACAGATTTCGGAGACATATTTCGAACAATTCCCGTTTCATCCACCACGACAATAGAATTAAATTGATTACTACTATGACGTATTAATTCTAAATTCGAATATATTTCATCCGTATTCATGGAGTTCATGTTTGATAAGACGCTTGCGGAATAATGTAAGCTGCTTCGCATAGATTTAAATAGAGAGTCTATGGTCTGACTCATTTTGATGGCGCTTGTATAATTCAAGGTGAGTGTAGTATCGATCAGTGTTTTTTTATTCGATTGATAAGATGCAACAAGAAGAATGGTTAAAGTGATAAGAACAGACAGAGAGACCAACCCTATTAAAAGTGAAGTCAGACTAATTTGTTTCCATATAGGTTGCTTTTTTTTACGTAGTAGAGACACCGGATAACTCCCTTCGATTAACAATGCAAATGTTTAATATAGGTGTAATAACAATTCGACATAATTAGTCAAATCTTAGCCAGAATTATAAATCAAAAATCTACGTAACTCTTTAGCAAACAAAGAGAACGCACAGTCTTTTCGATCATTCATAAAAAATCGCGCCATCCTTTCTGTTTGATATAAGAAAAGGATAGCGCACTTTTCTCTTTAGGAATAGCATTCTTAACTTGATGGGCATATGGTGGTACCGTATCGGGACAAAATCCCAGGTTTTCATCACATAACACCCTGGTAAAATCAGAATTATGTTGGCTGAGTTTTTTAAAATAGCAGACAATCTCATGATTACGAACAGGTAAACTATTCAGTTGGAAAGAGATCGGAACCTTTGATCTTACATGCCGATAGAATAATCCTTCCTTTGTAAACGGAGGTGGATACGCTTGAGCTGGTAAAGTCGGAATAATGTCATGGACATTGAAAATACGAAAACTGTTCTTTACCGTTTCGTTGAACCGGGAAGCAAAGACAGGGTCTGCGACACGCGGACTGCCATACGTATATACGACAGGATTCTTAAACGGGGTGTTTACTGCAATATCCAATGCAGCTAACACGGCTAAAGCTCCTCCTAAACTGTGGCCTGGGACCAATAGTCTTTTTGTTGTAGAAAGCTTGTTTAATTCTCTAATCAATTCATTTCTTGCCGATTGATAAATACATGTAAATCCGCGATGGGTTTTTCCTGCATTTCTGACATATGCATACATAACCTGATACAAGTCTTGGTCCGACTCATTGTCCTTAAATGTTCGGGTTCCTCTAAAGACTACAATGATTTTATCTTGTGACTCTGCAATAAAACCAAATACTTCCTCTTCTGGCTCCTCAACACCAGCAAGAGCATGAATGGTAAATCGAAGGTTTAAGCCTTTTGGCAAGATCGGCGTTCTCTTTTCAAAAAGTTGATATGACTGAAAGATCATGGCCGCAAGCAATATCGCATCTTCATTGTTAAAAACGCTTGTGATTCTCATAATGGTGTCAGCTACGCTGGTACTACCCCAGCTAGGAGCAACAAATTCTATATCTCAAGGGTTACGATGATTTGCAGAGGAACTTCAGCATTCTTTATCATTGAGTACCTTACAACAAGTAGCTAGAAAAGTTGGATTTGTCCAACGAGAAAGTAAGTATCGAGCACAAGATCTAGCGGCTTTATGTGTATGACTAAGCCAAAGTGTAGCTCAAACTTCCTTGGCCCAATTATGTAGTTGTTTAGAAACCTCAACTGGAGTGCTTATGAGTCCGGTAAATGCAATAAAAAGATGATTACTAGCCTTTCCCCTTCGGATCTGAATGAACTGAAAGAAAGAGATTTTCTTGACTTCCTGGATTATCTTAAATAAAATACATAAAAAGGTAGTAAAGTATAAAAAATGGCAAACGAACACCCCGGGAGTTCACTAATTCGAAAGCTGGAAAACCGCGAAAAATGGCTGCTCTTAGTAAGTTCTTCTCTTACCTGTCCAAACGGAAACTTATTATCTGTGATGTTACAGCTGATGTTGAAAAAATTAAACTTAACGTTAAAGTGAAAATTAATAATCGGCTAATTCCAGAAGAGTTGGACTGCTTCTTCGCAACAATATTAGAGGATGTGGGTATCGAAAAAGAACGGCAATTTAAATTTCATCAAAGGTTAAAGTTTCGGGGCTATATAATGACTTTAATAATGGCATATAACGATATTCGCATAAGTGAGCTAGTGCAGATGAATATCGATGAAGTACATATTGATAAGCGCGTATTAATCATTACTCGAAAAGGCGGAAATGAGCAATCTATCCCCCTTCCCGATCGAATTATGGAAACTTTATCGGATTATATTATTATGAAACATAAACAAGTAAAGGACATTCCAAAAAAGAAAGAGAACGCACTTTTCCTCTCTCCATCGAAAAAGAATTGATACTAAGACAGTTAGAGTAATGCTCGATAAATATCAAAAACGAAGTGGCCTTGACATAAAGATCATACCCCATGTATTTAGGCGAACTTTTGGCGCGAGCCATTATAACTTAACTAACCAAGGTTGAAGTTACACCGGCTTATATAAATGATGGCGACATGGGCCCCTCGCCGATGAAGAAAGCAAATAAAGTTTCGAATACTACGATTGAATTTGTGATGATGGATGCAGGACATGATCAACTGAAAAATTATGAAGCTGCCCATGAACTGAATGTGCAAGCCCTCATTCCACTCAACTTAAGAAAAGAAAAAGAACCACCGACAGGGTTTTCATCCTATGGACCGCCACGTTGCTCGCTGGGCTTTGACATGGTGCATTGGGGAACAGACAACCAGTATTTGAAGTTCCGTTGCCCTCATGCCGTTGGAAAATCGATTGCCCATAGGTTCTGTCTGGTGTTCCTCTTCTTCTTATGGAATGGTTGTAAAAGTCAATCCGATGACCGACTTGCGTCGTTTTAGTGTTCCTCATCGAAATACAAAGCGGTGGAGGGAACTTTACAACGAAAGAACAAGTGTAGAACGCGTTTTTTCTCGACTCAAAGAAAACCTAGCAGTAAATCAACTTCATATCCGTGGCATTCAAAAAGTAAAAACACAAGTTTTTCTAAATCTTTGTGTGTTACTTGCTTCGGCTCTCGCTATATCTAAAGCGTCCGAATGTCAACGTTGTGCATAAAAAGCAGAACGGAGATTCTGTTCGTATGTCCTTTAGTCTCGTTTTACATAAAATCTACTTAAAAAAATAAAATGAAATCGACTTTAGTATAGATTCTTGTTTTTCACCTTTGGTGAAAATAGCCATTTTGCAAAACGCTCAAATACAAGCGAATAATCAACATCCTTTTGTAGCTCAGTTCCTTTTGTCACTGTGCCATTACTTGCTACTGGGGTAGCATACAAACGAATGAACGCTCAAGCAAAGACTGGTTTATACTTGGCGTATCCACTAATTTCACATTTGATACTGTTGATTGTCCAAAGTTAATATTTACTTTCCAATCAATAATTTTTTCATGTAGTTATATTTGATTTCCCATGTGATGGTTTGAGTTGCTGGATCATACGCCGTTGATATCTTTGCTAAAGAAACGCCCATCTTCACTCCTACTGATACCCCCGCTTCTTTAGGTAAAAAATCCTTCCCAAATAAAATCACTGTGTTATCAAACTTCGTCTGATCCTGATTTGTAATATTTGTTGTGTATACAATACGATAAGCTGATTTAATATCACCAAAACTAATTTTGAAATCTTGATCATCATCTGTTTTTTTCAATCGTAAATCCAGAGCTAAGTTCTTCTCCTACTGTGGTACTACCATCTAACTTCGTAATCAGTTTGTAAACTTTAATGGAGCCTGCTTGCAGTTCCTGATCAGCTTGAATTGGATCACTAAGTACCGCATTATTTATTGTTTCTAGATATTTGTTAAATTCAACGTTCCATTCAATACTTTCTGTATTATAAGCTCTATTTGGAATTCCTTTCTTTTCAATGGTTGAGCCACTTGTTTGGAAAATAATCGGTATCCCTACTTTGGCCCTACCCTTAATTGGTGTAGTGATCACTTTTCATTCTTCCATTACGATAACTTGTTTACTTATTCTTGTTAAAACTTCAAGCGTTCTACCAATTCTTGAATGTTTTTCAATAAAATCATTAAAAACGACAGTAGCCAGTCCATTCATGTCAACAGTGAACGTCCCCATAGTCTCACCATTAAATAACAATGGTTCATTTGTGACAGCTTCATACACTTTAAGTTCCTCTGGAAGATATAATTAAAAAGTGGCTTCAGCTTTATAACCATGACGATCTTTAAATACCCACTTGTATTTCACTCAAATAATGGACTCCCGATCAACATTCTCGACTTCTTGTCCACTTTTGTTTTCGAAAGTTAAATTTGCATTAGTTAAAATATTCTCGGTTATTTCGGTCCCAGCACCTTGCAAGGCAGATTCTTCTTGTATAGTTACTGAATCTCCTGTAGTGTTTGTTTCGTTTGTAACTTCTTTACCCGTTTCGTTGCCAGCAGTGGATTCAGTTGTACTTGAACTATCTGTTGATTGATCTGGCACTTTGGTTTTATCCGGTTCTTCTACTTGAGTTGTTGTATTACCTAGTGTAGAGGCTTGATCAGTATTTGCGCTTACTGCCAAAGAACCTGTAAAGCAATGCAAAATCAGCAGAATGAAACTATTTTTTTCATAGTACCCTCCTTGCTATTAGCTTTTGTGTACTAATTTTGCCTGCACGATTAATCGATCTTTCGGATTCTTTTTACCGGTTGGTGTACAGGTTACTAAAGTTAAAAAAGGTTTCTTTTTATCTGTAAGGACTTCTACTTCTGAACGATCCACAACAAACGTCTGGACAACTACAAATTCATAAGTACCCGTTTTTGTTTTTATTTCAATTTCATCATTAGGCACAAGCTCATCTAATCGGTTGAATTGTTTACTATAAGTTATTGCACAATGCCCTACCAATCCAATGTTATTAATCCCAAATCTTTTCTCCGGTTCAATCATGCCAACTTCTTTTCTTAATGAAGTTCCATTTGCCTCCTCAAAAATAAGCATTTATAAATCTATTTTAGGGATTCGGATAATTCCTCTTGCTCCATCTAATAATTCCATTTGATTTTGAGCATGATTCACTTGCACTTCTGTTGTTGGAGAGATTTCTAAATGAACCCTTGTGTTACCTAGTTGCTCAAAGGTTTCAATCAGTTTCTTTTGCTTAGCGCCCGAAACTTTCTTTTCAATTTGGGGGTAAAAGAGAAACAATATTCCTGCAATTAAAAACCCAATACCTTATACCGTGCGCAAATTCCTATCCCCGTCCTACTTCATTTACTTTAATCATCTTCTCCCTATTTCTCCTTATTTGGCGAGTAAAAAATGTACTAAACATTCATTACAAATGCGCCATATAAATGTTAAAGCTTCAGAGTAAAACTCATATCTAAAGTGTATATAGGTAATCTGTACAATTTCTGTACAAATCATAATCGAGTAGGAAGGGGCGATTAACCTCCGACCTATCACACCACCATACGTACCGTTCAGTATACGGCGGTTTATTATGTACGCCGCAAAGTGTGATACCGTTCTTTTAGATTCTTGAGTTGATACGATTCGAAGAATCGATTATTAAGAACTCGGTCCAAAACAGGTCTTTTCGACATTCACCAATATTCCTTGCGAGAATTTCCCCACTCATAGGCTTTTGTTCGGGGAAGCTTCCATTCTTTTCATAAGCACATTCACAATCGCCTGCGAACCCATGAGTCAAGAGTACAAAATACGCTTGGCGTATCTACTAATGCAAAATACCCCATCCATCCCGTAAGGTATTCATTTAACTTCTCGATTCTGTCCCATAAAGATACGGATCTTCTTTAGGAGGTAATTGACGGATTTTCTGTTTGACGCGTTGTAAAGAATCTCACCGGCTTTAGATCATTCACTAGCAAATACACTATTTCTCTCGCTTCCAGTTCAGATGTGTAATTTCCCTTTTCATACGCCCGTAGGAAAACCTCCAGTAGTCCTGGTTGATCCAATTGATCTTGTCCCTTCATTTTTTTACTCCTCAGCTCTTTGATAAGTTTTCAATACGTATGTATATCAGCATACAGATAACAATCCCAACTAGACCACCTATGGAATCCACGAAAACATCTGCCAGACGCGGAGTACGAGTCGAGATAAAGACCTGGTGAATTTCGTCCAACGATGCAAACCCCAAAATAAAAAGAGTGGATCCAATCACTCGCTTTTGGATTGAAAAATACGTATAATACACCAAAACACGATAGATCAAAAACCCCAACAAAAAATTCGTACCAAAGTGTGCGGCTTTACGAATGAAAAACTCCAAAAAACCGGCTGGCCCCATACTTTGTACACTCACTTCCGTACCTTCATAATAGAAGCGGACACCTGAAAACATCTGCTCGACCTGATGCATATTCAGATACCGCGCCAGTTGTGGACGTATGTCCTGCTGCTCATATGATTGCGAAGACGAGAAAAAAATCGCCAGGATAAGTACAATCGGGGGCAGCCAGTAATACAGAAAATACTTTTTGCTCATTGCATACTCCCTTCTTTGACATTGTATTCTCCACACCATTTTGATCTATATACTTAATTCTCATTTTTCTATACCGGACGCTTTTCTTTATCTTTTATAAATACATACTTGAAGCAGATTTTCGGCCTAGTTTGGGAGTTTTAAAAAAAGAAAAAGGGACTACAGTCATACTGTATCTTTTTCTATTAAAATGAAAATACTTACTAAAAAGGAGGACGGCGTATGGATTCCAATGGTGACGATAACGAGAAAAAAGAAAAAGGGAACAAACCATCATTTATTTTTGGCTTTCGTAATGCTCTATTAATGAGCATCCCCCTATGGATTTTGATTATTTACGGTCTTATTAAGTTTTTTTATATATAGACTGTAGAAGTTACCTTTATAATTTCCATATATGGCAGGGGCGCAAAGCTATAGAGGCTAACTTAGAGTCCTATCTAATATGCCAGCCAGTTACCGAATGTAAGTCTCTGTCCAATTCTTTGCGATTCAAACAATGGTTTTAATAGCTACGCTATGGATGGTAGGTATTGGATTTTACCTAAGCTTGATGACTGTTGTAAAACAAGCAGATGAAAGAGCTGCAGCCATGTATAAAAGAAAAATTTTTAAATCCCAGGAAGATATAGGTGGAATAAATACAGCTAATTAAGTATAACTAGACAACCTGAGTTCGAAACTTAGTCGAACTCAGGTTGTTTAATTAGGCCCTTTTTAATTTTCTCCACTAGACAAAGATAAGTTCAGAACGGCCTCTTTTTATTTTACTTCCTTCAATACTTTAATAAATACCTCTTGTGAACTCCCCCCACTTCAACTTTCACATTAATTTAAAACAAGCTTCATCCCAGCTCCTTCTCTAAATTACGTATGTAATCAATACCTGATTGTGAAAGAACAATTTTTAGTTGTAACTCATCAGATGATTCTAATTTCAAATTAATAAATCCCCTCCTTTGTAAGTATCTATATGCTAATGCTTCTTTTCTTGTTTTTATAGATACTACTATAGAACGGTCAGGATTTTTTATATAATTTATATAAATATCTTTCAATATACCTAGCCTGTAATCTTGGGTTTTTATCATTTTGCATCCATCCTTTCCATTTTTTTCCTTTATTGTATTGCGAAAATTCACCCTATACCTAATTATCCCAGCCAATTAAAAATTATATTGTTAGGTATTTGAATTGTTTGCGGTTTTTGAGAAGGAAAAACGCTACTCAAAGCAATAATGGATCCGGGTTGGATAATCGAACACAGCCTGATGATTGGTTGACCCGAATTGAACTTTCAATATAGATACCATGAATAGCAACCTACCCCATACCAAATCCTGCTTTACCGTATATGTTTGGAAGTTTACCCAACAGGCGTAAAACCCGGTCTTGAATGACCATTTAGCATATAGCCATGTTTAGAGATCATGATTTGTACAGGTTCGTAAGAAATTTGCAAGGCACTATGCCTATCCAAAATCTTGGGGTAAAACATGTCTGGCGGCTGTTTAACGTTCGGGTGATATACCCATCCCCCATTGCTATCAAACTGAGATACAACATGATTGCTTCCTAACCGTGCTTCGATGGGGATAAAACTTAAATAATTGTTCGGATAGTCGCCTACAAGACTTTTCATATCGTTCAACAGGTTTCCCTTATCCTTGAATAAGATGAAAAAGTCATTATAAGTTTAGAAAAGAAAATATGGCATATGCCGGACCCTGCCCTGACATATACCATTATCTGTGGAGCCATAGGAGTATTCTTTACAATAAACACATTTCTTTTGAGATATAATAGACATCCCTTTTTAAAAAGATTGTTATATTTTTTTCTGGTTTATTTCGCCACTTTTTAGATGTTACTTATTTGAAAAAGCACTTAATTAGCATCCTAAAAACCAATAAATTATAAATCATTACCTACTATTTTCAATTTAATTTTTTATCTTCCGGTCTAATTAAGAACAAAAGTTGCTCAAGAAAAGTTTTTTGTAACAAAAGTAACCTTTCTTAAACAGTAAGTTGAATTTTTTCGAATGGCATTCACAAATCATAAATACCTTGTATTTTTTATACATAGCATGATGATGAATACTACACCTTCCTTATGCTCTATTATCTGAATTATTTAAACCCTTATTTTTCCCTGTAGTACGGAGAAATTCGCGAATTTCTATTGGCGTTATTCCATTTTCTTTAGCCTCAGTTAGCAATTGAACCCACTCTAAATCCAAATCTGATTCTACTTCCCTTTCTACTATACGTTCCATTTTTATAATCCCCCTATACCCGGTTTTTCAGGTAATCCAGCCGTTTAGACCTGTGATTTTTCAACCCCACTTTTCATAAGTTTGCCTTTTTCTGTAAGTATATTGGTTAATAAAGCCTGTAATAAATAGGGAATAAACACCAATTTATAGTGTTTATTATATGTTAATTTATCCCTATTAGTATTAGGTAGCAGGACTCTCCCATGTTCCTCATCTGTCTACTTTTTTTCGTGCGGCTACCTAGTGAAGAACCGAGGTTTTCTTCTTCCTTCATAATCAGGTGCTAAAGCACATCATTGCTAAGAAACAAAAGTTGTTCTTATTGACAGCACAGCATTGCAAAACAGTCTATATAATGAATAACAAAGTGGAGAAAATTCACATGCTACGAATGGTATAAGTTATATAAATTTCATCTAGCTACTACGCCTAGTAGGCTAAATAGCCTATAATGGCCAATGTATAGGGTAGCAATTATGTGCTATTCTTATTCAAGAAGTTAACTGATTTTGGGATTGGTCTTATTCTTGGTGATAAAGCTTATGACAGCAAAAAGGTTCGCAAACAATCAACGAAACATAAACTTCTTTTCTCCAATAAATCAGAAAAAGAGGGGAAATGAAAAGATGCATAGGGTCGTGTCTCGTTCTACTTGTCCATCGTTCAAAATTGAACAGCTCTTTTCCTCTTTAAAAAATAAGCTAGGGCTTGAACAGCCGTATTGGTATAGTAAAAATCACCATCATTTTCATTACCAACTGTATTTTCTTATTCATAACATTGAATTTTTATTCTAGTTTTGCAACACCATCATATATAAATAAAATGAGTTGGAATTTTCCAACTCATTTTATTTATGTCCTTATACAACTACTTCTTTCATAATAGATTTCATCTTAAATAAGTTATTATAATTATAGTAAATTATATTATTGCTAATAACGTTGACACAATCTTTCGTATCAAAAATCACTGGCTGCTCCATATTTAATTCTATACTTCTTTCATCTAATGATTTAAATTCATTATGATCTGTTAATACCAAGATACACTCCGCACCTACAATAGCCTCCTCAAACGAAACAAGGGGGAATGTAACTTTTTCTTGTGTTACATGAGGATCGTAAATCCCAAGCTGATAACCCTTTTCTTTTAATAACTCTATAATCTTAATTGCAGGACTTTCACGAACATCATCAATATTCCCTTTATAAGCTAAGCCAAACAGGGCAATTTTAGCCCCCTCATTTATTATCTTACCAATATGATCAACAACAAAATGAGGCATAGAATTATTAATTTGTCTTGCATTAGCAATAAGAGGAGATACTTCTTGTGCCTTCTCTATAATAAAATAAGGATCTACAGCTAAACAATGTCCTCCTACCCCGGGCCCAGGAAGATGTATGTTTACTCGAGGATGTTGATTGGCTAATTTAATCACCTCAAGAGCATTAATACCAAGTTGACTTGAAATTTTCACTAGCTCGTTAGCTAATGCGATATTTACATCACGATATGTGTTTTCCATTAGCTTGGACATCTCAGCAGTGACTGCTTGTGTTTCGATTACTTCACCTGTTACTATCTTACGATAAATTTCTGCAGCTTTATAAGCAGCTAGTGGAGTATAACCTCCGACAATACGAGTATTTTCTACTAACTCAACCAATATACGTCCCGGTAGTACTCTCTCAGGACAATGAGCCAAGTAAATGTCTTCTTTCACATTCCATCCTGTTGCCTCAAAAATTGGAACTATTACATCATCAATAGTTTTAGGAGGAATCGTAGACTCTACGATTACAATATTCCCTTTTTTAACATAAGGAATAATTGATTTTATTGCAGATATAACATATTGCAAGTTAACATTAAGATTATCATAAATCGGAGTCGGTACCGCTATAATAAATACATCTGCTTCCTCAATCTTTAGAGAAGCACGAAGTTTTCCAGCGTCAACGACCTCTTGAACTACTTTATGAAGACCTACTTCTTCAAGATGAACTTTACCTTTATTGATTAAATTAATTACTCTCTCGTTTACATCAACACCCAAGACATTAAACCCGGCTCTTGCAAACACAGCAGCCGTAGGAAGACCAATGTAACCCAAACCAACAACACAAATATTCATAACTTTAAAACTCCTTTCTTCAATTTAATTTAACTAAGTAGCCAATTCATCTCCCGCTTCTAAACGTGAAGGTACGATAGCACCAGTGAAAATGGGAGATAAATTGGCTTTGGACAAGAGCAGACTTCTGCCTGTCCAATTGTCCGACATTTTGTTAAAATGAACTTATAGTGTTCTTCGATAACTGGATATATAGGGTTGCATGGAAAAAATAAAAATGCGAAAACTAAGCGATTCCTTCCATACGTAAAATATCCAAGGTAAAAAAGAACCCCGAATCGTCGGACATCTAGGGTAGGAACTGCCCGAAGTAACGCTCAAAGAGACGAAAGGGTACTTTCGTCGTGGAGTTGAGAAGCTCCCACTTTAAGTGTTAACTAAGTGGTGAGTAGTTCACTAGTTTCTTGTACTCCTTGATCACTATCCAGCCTATTTTTTTAAAAATAGAATAGTTTAGTTTTAAAACATCTTTATAGAATAACCATTAAAGTTTTAAATTACTTTAAACTTACTAGCTTTGATCAAAACTGATTCTTTTCTATTTTTCTAAGTATATTCACATATTCCTGAGCTTGTTTTGCTCTATTGTAATTACAAAAAACCATATCAACAGCTTCTTTTTTTAATTCTTTAACAGGAAGATTTTGAATAACTGGAGTATTGATGGTATTAATAAGTTCATCAACACTATCAAAATAAAGTTCACTAGAAATCTGCTCCAGTACCTTACGAGCTTCTCCCTTGGGTCCTACAAACAGGGGAAGTCCTCCGTTGCCAAGGATTTCAAAAATTTTGGATGGAATAGTTCCTGAAAATCCAGGGTTATTCACAATTTTAACTAAATTAAAATCAACGAGTTTATATAATAATCTAATATATTTTTCTTCTACAGATGGAAAAATGAATACATTATCTAATTTTTTTTCCAATATTAAACCTTTAATTCTTTCTTCTCTTGAACCATTTCCGATAATTAAAAATGAAATCCCTCTTAACTCATCTATTTTATCTATAATTTCTTCAATCCCCTGGGATATACCTAAAGTTCCAAAATAGGCCAAGATTTTACTACCTTTTTGTTTTTCATTCTTAATAACTTCATAGATACTTTTTATATTTTTACTATCAATAGTGTGGTCATGAATTTGATCTGCAAAATTATGTCCATTAGGAATACAAAAAACTTTTGAAGGTTTTATCCCTTCGCTAAATAATATTTTCGAATAGGTATCAGTTACAGTAACTATATAATTTGCTCGTGATGCAAAAAACAACTCAAACTTTTTAACTAGATTAACAATAAGTTTGTTAGAGAAATTGGTTGCCTCCATCTGTTTGTAGGTAATATCCCTAAATTCCAAAATGTGCGGCAATTTTTTTTTCGAAGCAATAACATTTCCGATAATTGCAGAAAATACAGGACCGATTGTTGTAACAATCACATCTATCTCAGCAGGAATATGTTTAAGATTTTTTAATGAATAATACAAAAAACTGAGATAACTTTTTAGCCTACCTAATTTGGTTCTATAAGAATTTAATGAAATTTTATTTCTTAACACCTCTACACCATCAATTATTTCTGTCTGAAATTCACTAACAATATAGTCTTCATAGATTTTCCCCTTAGGGTAATTGGGTATAGTAGTATACACGTATACATTATGCCCTTCTTTCGCCCAATATTTAGTCAATTCTGTAATCCTTTTTGAGGCCGCCCCAATTTCAGGATAATAATACTGAGAAACGACAAGAATATTCATCAATGATTACCTTTCCGCAATTAATATGCTCCTTTATTTGTTAAAACAACCATAAATGTTTTATATAAAATCTTGATATCAAATAGAATTGACTGATTATAAACATAATATAATTCTAATTCTACCCTTTCTGGGTATCCAACATTACTACGACCACTAATTTGCCAATATCCAGTAACACCAGGCTTAACCGACAAAAATTGGTTCTTTTTATTTTTATATTCCTTGAGTTCTTCCTCTACAACTGGTCGGGGCCCAACTAAACTCATTTCACCCTTTAATACATTAATCAACTGAGGCAATTCATCTAAACTTGTTCTTCTCAAGAATTTACCTAATTTGGTAATTCTAGGGTCCTCATAAGGTTCCAATTTGTAGTTGTTAGCTACATATTTTTTATAAAGCAATTTATTTTCCTTAAGTTTCTTTTCTGCATTAATAACCATGGTTCGAAACTTGTAAATATAAAATATTTGCCCATTCCAACCTACCCTACGTTGCTTAAAAAAGACGGGGCCCCTTTCTTTTTCAAATAAATATGAAATACCTATTAAAAAAAAGATTGGAGCTGTTAATATTAACCCTATAATTGATCCTGTAATATCTATTACTCTTTTTATAAAGTATTCTACTTTAGTCATTCTCCTCATCGAAGTAGTTGAATCTGGAATCTCACTTAACCTTGGTTCAATAGTTGAGCCCGAAAATTTACTTGGCCTTATCATAATTAGTATGTTCCCACCATTTCGTCTTTTAATATTTTATTTAAATAAGTGAGTAAATCATTTTTTAACTCTTTTTTTTGCAAAGCAAATTCAATCATCGTGATAATATAACCTAATTTTTCCCCAACATCATAGCGAATTCCCTCAAAATTATAGGCATATACTTGTTGTTCTTCATTTAACTTCTGAATAGCATCAGTTAATTGTATTTCTCCACCAGTACCTATCTCCTGTTTATCAAGATATTTAAAAATCTCTGAAGTAAGGATATAACGTCCCATAATCGCTAAATTTGATGGACAATTTTCCTGAGTAGGTTTTTCAACAACGTTTTTTACTTGATATAATTGCCCATTTTTTTGATTTGGGTCTATGATTCCATATCGATGAGTTTCATTATTTGGCACTGTCTGTACACCGATAACCGAAGAATCCATTTCTTCATAAACCTCTATTAATTGTTTTATACATGGCTTCTCTGCTTTCACAATGTCATCGCCTAGCAGTACAGCAAAAGGTTCATCTCCTATAAATTTACGTGCACACCAAACAGCATGTCCGAGGCCTTTGGGTTCCTTTTGACGAATATAATGAATATCCACCATGGAAGAACGTTGAACTTCTTCAAGTAAATTAAGCTTTTGTTTCTCTATTAGATTTTGCTCCAACTCAAAATGATTATCAAAGTGATCTTCTATCGCTCGTTTTCCTTTACCTGTGACAATAATAATATCTTCAATACCAGATTCTATAGCTTCTTCAATTATGTACTGTATGGTAGGTTTATCTACAATAGGCAGCATTTCCTTTGGCATTGCCTTCGTGGCAGGCAAAAATCTGGTACCTAATCCTGCGGCTGGTATAATTGCCTTTCTAACCTTTTTCATCTACTATCTCTCCTTCTATACTTAAATTTCTGTGCAAATTTTATTTAATATCTTAGAAATAAATAATTAAGTAGAGATTTAATAATCCGGTTCCCTTTATAGCACATTTTTGTTCTATATAGAGAACAAAAATGCATTCTATAGTACTTCTAGAAGGTTGAAAGGTTGATTGTACCGTAATGACCCTTTTATAATACCCTTTCTCCTCGTATTTTCTTCCCATTTGATATAGTGAATTTACATCATATCAATTGATACGCATTTTTTTTCATAATATTCTGCTTCAGTTGTATTAATATATATCTGATTGGTGTGTGTTCCAGGACTAATCTTTTTGATCCGTTCTTGGAATTTTTCTCTCATATGTTGCATCAAATTTAATCAAATAAGGGTTCCATTTATCAGTAAGAGCCGATTTCCATTCTTCTTTAGGCGAAACACAAAGTCAAAAAGTTAGGTATGCCCTGCACCGGGCGCCTGGAAAAATGGAAAATAGGCTACTAGCATATTCTTAGGTACGAGGAAAGGGAACTTGGTCGTTGATCTCCTTCTGTCAACACAAACAAAAAGGGAAAACCTGAAACAACATCCGGCTAAAAATCTATGGGACCGACTCGCTCGCTTTGAGGGGTCTGTTCTTGCATTTGTCATAAAACACCAATATACCTTTTTGTTTAAATACATCTTAAAAATTTATCAATCTCTATCCAACCAAGATTCAAAAGAAAAGTAAAAGGATATTTCACCATTTAGATCTAATTTCAATGTAAATGTAAAGGAGTTTGGCTATCTCACAAGGCTTTCGTAGATACCGGACAGCCTGTCCATGTTTTTATGCAAATTCCCCTTTTCCACGATGATTTTAAGGTTTTCCTCTACTGCCCTTTTTCTTAACTTTTCATCTTCATAAGCAATCAAGAAATATTCTGCAAGTTTATGTGGGTCGTTAATTGGGATCAGTACCCCATTCTCACCATGTCTAATCCAGCTTGAATTTGCAGGAATATTAGTCGCAATCGGAAATAATCCACTGGCCATTGCTTCTAGTAGAGATTCTGATGTCCCATCTGATAAGGATGTCGTAACATAGACGTCAGCATCTGCCAGAAGCTTAATCAGTTGCGTATGATCAACCTTCCCGGTGAAAGTAACATATTCCTTAATTTTTTTTTCTCCTATCAATTGTTCATACTTACTACGTAGACTTCCATCCCCTACAATAATAAAATGAAAGTTTTTATTTTTTTCTACCACAAGCGCAATTGCATCAATTAAAAGTCCGATATTATAGATAGGTTCTAACCAGCGTGTGCTAATAACGGTAAAAGGAAGCTTCTTTTCTTGTTTAGTAAAAAACTTTTGACATTGAAACTTCTGCAAATCAACCCCCATCGGGAATGTTTCTATCTTTTTCTCGTCTACATCCAGCTCCTTGAGTCTCTGGGTAATCTGTTTGGAAACAGAAATAATTTTATCTGCCCGTGTCGATATTCTCTGCACAACATGTTTTAAGAAAAAAGAACGGTATGTTGAAACCAGCACATCGGACCCCCAAGCAGTTGCCACTACTGGGTATTTCTTAGGAATAAAACTTCCAATAAAACCAAAACCTGTTAGATAATGCACATCAATAACATCAGGCTGAATACAATCTATTCTATTCAGTGCAGAAAAAATAACTCCAAAATATTTTAATTTCATAGGTAAAACAGAATGTAGAAGATGAACTTTGGTTTTTGGAATATCATAATTGGAAAAGCTGATAACGTGTACGTCATAACCAACTCTCGCAAAAAATTCCGCTCTTCTTCGAATATGAATATTTTTAGCGTCGCCTATCAAACATAATTTCACTTCTATCCCCCATTCTAGAATTTCCTTGGTAGTTTTGCTAGCAGTCTAATAGAATCGTTTCAGTCTGTCGCAGCATATTTTCAAAACTAAATTTCTTTAATACAGTTTTATATCCATTGTCTGATAGCTTTTCGGCCAACTTTCGATTCTGCAGCAACATTGTAATAGACGTAGCTAGGTCATCTGCATTTCCTGACTCAATTAACAATCCGTTTTCATTGTGAGTGATGACTTCTGGTATCCCCCCTACGTTTGTGCAAACAGTCGGTATCCTGCACGCTAGATATTCCAACAGTACTAACGGTACCCCCTCTCTTTCCGAACATAAAACTCCTACATCAAAGGTAGTCATCCAGTTCGATACATCTTCCTGAAAACCAGTAAAAATTACATTTTTCGTAATCCCTAATCTGTCTGCCATCTCTATTAACCCTTTCTTCCTTACTCCGTCCCCTACAACAACAAACTCAATATCGGGAATCCTTTCTAAAATTTTCTTGGCAGCCTCAAGGAATAATTCATGCTTTTTCTCTTTACGAAGAGCTGCAACAATCCCTACCCTCTTGGGTATATTTGGCTTTTCTTCTGATTTTTTTTTCGTAGTTTCATTGAAAATAATTCCATTATATACAATGGTCAGTTTATTACGCTTCACCGGTACATATAAATTAAATTTAGACATTTCATTCTTTGAAATGAACATAATTTTTTTAGAAAATACACTTACAATTCTGCACACAAATTTCTCTTTTAAACTATTGTTATAAGCGAGACCATGGATATGAGAAATTGCCTTCTTTCCGGTAAGAAAAGCGAAAAGACCTCCCCAAAAAGAGGAACCAGCATTATGTGAATAAATAATATCTATATTGTGCCTCCTTATATAACCAAACATTTTTATAATTTTGTAAGTTTCTCGCATCCCCCTTCGTCTGAGAATATAATATGGTACGCCATGCTCCTGTAATTCTTTTTCAAGGTTACCGCCTTCTCTAGTAGCGACCACAATAACATTATGCTTCTCACTTAAAGAGCAAGCCAAATTTACAGCAAGGACTTCCATGCCTGATTCCTTTAGTCTATCAATCACAATAAGAATATTTTTTCTTGTCATCACTCTCTCCCCCATTTTTATTAAAAAATTTCATAATTACTGTATGTACCATCACCCGAAACATTTGAACCTTGAATATATACATTAAAAAAATATATAACGATATCCCGGAAATTATAAGCACAGCAATAATAATAAATTTCACTACAATGTCCATGGATTCATATAAATATGAACTTTTTTCAAATAGGAAGTAGACGACAACACTCATTAAAGACACTGAGGCAAAAAACTTCATTAAATCACTAAGACTAAATTCCTGTGAACCACCTATTATCTTTTTCATTTGGTAGAGCATGAGAATAGATGTCAAAATAAGCGCAAGTGAAGAAGAAAGTGCTAATCCCCCTATACCCATCCATCTAACTAGAATAAGATTTAAAATGATATTAAAGACAACAGCTAATATTCCGTTTACCATAGGAGTTTTACTATCATTCAATGCATAGAAGCAACGAGTCGTAATTTCACGCAGACAAAACCCAATCAGCCCTATAACAAAAAAAAGAAAAGCTGTTGCTGTTAAAAGAGTGTCGGCATGAGAAAAGCTTCCTCGTTCAAATACAATCTCAATTACGGGTCTTGCTAAAATAACTAGGATAGCCGAGAGTGGAATAACAAGTAGACAAACCATCAGAACGGTTCTATAAAAGTGCGTTCGTAAACTTTCATAATTTTTTTCGGAAACATATCGTGAAAAGACGGTGTAGGTCACAACCGTGATAGATGAACTAAACAGGCCTGTAAATAACCCAAACACCTTACTCGCGTAATTAAGAGCCGAAACACTTCCTTCCTCTAATCCCGAGGCCATCATCCTATCGACCACGATATTAATCTGATCAATAGTAGACCCAATCATAATTGGAAAGCAAAGTAAGAGAGCTTTTTTAAATAAAGGTTCGCGAAAATTTACTCGTAGTCCTGGTTTCCATCCCAAATAGATGAGTGGTGGTATCTGGATAATCATCTGGGCAGCGATAGCACTAAGTGTAAAGATTGTTAGCCCCCAGACACCAAAGTCACTTCCAAAATATACAAGAAGTACGATTAGAACCAAGTTATATGCAATGCCTGTTAAACTAGACCAATAGAACTTTCCCAGTACCTGAAGAATCGCGGTGAGTACATAACTCAGTCCGAGAAAGATAATCATAGGAAAACTAACTTGTGTCAGTCTGGTAGAAAGATTTAATGTTTCTTTATCAAATCCAGGGGCTATAACCATGTTTAAATAAGGGGCTAGTTGAACTCCTATAAGCGTTACTATGGATAAAACTAAAAAGTATACCAATAGTAGGTTATTAACCTTAGCCATAATCTCACTTCTCCCCCTTTCCTCTAGAACCACAGAAAGTAAAGGGATGAGTGCAGTTCCAAACGATGCTCCTGCAGCAGCAAACAACACACTAGGAATGGTTTGTGAGATAAAAAAGGCATCCACAAATTTATTGGCCCCAAACAGGTGGGCGATAAAAATTTCACGAACAAAACCTAAAATCTTACTTAGTACCACTACCACAAAAATAATGGTAGTGACCTTAAAAAGAGTATCCTTCAAAAAAATCACCCTAACTTTTCACCTTAGGATCGGAGACCTACTTAATAAATTATCGATTCGTTTTTTCATAATAATCAGCAAATATGAGTATTTAACTTTTTTACAGGATGAATGTATTGTGAATAGTTGCCTGATGAAAAGTACATTTATTTCAAGAAAGGTTATTCATAGATCATTAAACTTCTCTTTCTTCTTAAATTTTTTGCAATTTATGTCGCTTATAAAATTGTTTTAACCAATTCAAACCTTGAGTTCATTTATCATGAAAAGTATAAAATTAAACAAAACAGAATTTATTATTCTAAAATGTTCCATATCCAATAAAAAATCCTGCTATTGATAATTAATTAGGTATTTACTCGTTTGTATACCATAAACATCTATTAGACATTGACTAAATTTTTAACATAGCGATTTCTGGTAATACTGATCCCTACGAATAAGAAAAAGGAGCGGTATTAGATATATCTTGAATTCGCTCAGATCGTAGGAATTTGCCATCAATCCGTCTCTACCTATGCCAAATTGTTTCAAAAAGGTGGGATTTCCCCCGGGAAATCCCACCTTTTTGTCTACGCATGAGTAAGAAGAAGTGAAGTGTGTTATACAAGAAAGTACACCTGCAATAAAAGGGAATAAACCGGTTGAATCTTGGATAAGTGGTTACTCAACATGCTGATAAATTCGTAATTATGATCGTAGATATGCTCGCATCCACCGAGCTAAACTACTTCGCACTTTTTTGGAAAAACATCGCCATCAACTATATTTGTTGTTTTTGCCACCGGATTCATCGCAACTCAATGCGATTGAAAAACTCTGACGTTGGCTAAAAGGCTCTATCATTTCCAATGTATTTCATAAAAATCAATCGGACATTGAACAAGCAGTACAAAAGTTTCTTCTATTTATACACTCTGATCCTGAAGAGTTTTAAAGCATATCGGCTGTATACGTTAAGGGATCAGACAAGATTTATATAATTTGGTAAACTTAGAGGGTCGCAATTACTTTGGACGAGTCCTCATAACCATCAGGATTATTAGACTGCCAGCGCCATGAATCTAGACACATTTCTTCGATTCCTCTCGAAGCAACCCATCCTAAATCTTGTTTTGCCTTTGAGGGATCCGCAAAACAAATTGCTACATCACCAGGTCTTCGATTAACCACAGTATAGGGAATCTTTTTACCGGAGGCTTTTTCAAAGGCCCTTACCATCTCTAGTACCGTATATCCTCTTCCTGTACCAAGATTATACGCATCCACACCCATTGTTGATAGCACCTTTTCAAGCGCCTTCAAGTGTCCCAGTGCTAGGTCTACTACATGGATATAATCTCTTATACCTGTTCCGTCAGTTGTCGGATAGTCATCACCAAAGATTTTAAGTTCTTTAAGTTTACCAACTGCTATCTGTGTAATATACGGCATCAGATTGTTAGGGACACCGTTTGGATCCTCTCCAATACGAGCACTCCAGTGTGCTCCAATAGGATTGAAATAACGCAAAAGAGCAATGCTCCAGTCATTATCAGATTTATATATATCACGCATAATGTCCTCAATCATGAGCTTAGTGCGACCGTAAGGATTAGTGACATTAAGCGGGAAATCTTCTGAAATGGGCACCGTTTTCGGTATACCGTATACTGTAGCCGATGAACTAAACACCATTTTCTTTACCTTATATTTTGACATAACTTCACACAGGTTAAGGGTACCTGTAATGTTATTGTGATAATATTTGATTGGTATTTTTGTTGATTCGCCCACAGCCTTAAGTCCAGCAAAATGGATTACCGCCTCTATCCTATTTTCCTCAAATATTTTTTCTAATTTTTTTCGGTTTAAAAGATTAACAGTATAGACTTTGAACTCCTTGCCAGTAATTTCTTTAACTCGCTTTAAAGATTCAGGTTTACTATTAGAAAAATTGTCTATTACAACAATGTCATATCCAGTATTGAGTAGTTCTACACATGTATGACTCCCAATATAACCTGCTGCACCAGTTACCAATATAGTCATTATTGTACGCCTCCAATAGATTAATATTGATATTCATAAATAAAGTTTATAAATTTTATTTATCTATCCTTATTGTTAATTAATTCTGGACAGTTAAAGAAATTGTTGTAGATTGTCGATAATTTGTGAACATAGACTTTACTATAAGTACACGTGAATTCTATGTTCGGAATAACTAGTTACCCATCATTTTTAGTCTATTAAACCTAATCACCTTCCTTTTGATTATATGTTGTTGCCCGTTTTCCTACTAAACAACTTCCTAAATGTATTTATGCGACGACGAACCAAATAAAAAATATACTTGGAAAATAATGAATTATCTTTAAGCTCAGGAAAAAACCATTCTTTTAAAGAAATCACTCGATGATTCCATGTATCATTAAGAGTAACTTTGAAAACAAATTCATAAATATGATTGTAAACAGAATGAATATCTCCTATGGCAATCTTTCGCATTTCTTTATAGCTCCAAATCATGCTAAGTACATTGGGGTGAAAAGGTTTAATAGTGTACAAATCTGGAAATTGTCTATAGACAACAGATAGAGCCATAATCAATTTTTTTAGTGTCCTGTCTTGTTTAGCTTGTTTAAAGAGTTCTATATAATCAATATAATTCCCAAAGTAAAAAAGCATTTGAACAATATCTAACAAGTATTTAACTTCTTGCATCCTATGTCTCGCTCCATGGAGACAAATAAAATAGAAAGTATGCTGTATAGAAAACATCTTAACAAATTGGTAGTTTTCTAGGGGAATTGCATTGAACCAGAAAGTTTCAATGTTTATATCTGAAGTGTTTTCCTTCATTAAATTCCAATGCAATTCTAAGCTAATAAACATAGAATCAGTCAATTTTTTCTTAAAACATATATGGAAATGATCCGTTTCTATTTCATTCGGCACGTAACCAATCTTTATTATTAATTCTTTTGCCTTTTCAATATCATTGGGGTGAACCAACAAATCAATATCCGATGTCACTCGAGCTGAAAAATGACCAAAATACGTTTCAGCGAACAAGGTGCCTTTAAGCGGAATAACCTTTAATTTATATTCCTCAAAGGCAGAAAGAGCTTTATCAGTTTCTTGTTTAACAACCAAATTTTGAAAAAAACGTCTTTTATATTGTTCTTTAATCGACTTTTTAGATTGTAGAGAAATGTCATTAAATAAATTATTCTTTTTTAATAAAAAATAGATTTGAGGTGCGATTGAAAAAAGTTCAATATCGTTCAAATTCATGTTTGGAATTTTATCAAAATCCACTTTTGATGCATTTTTTTTATATAATAATTGCAATAAATCAATCATTAAATTCACCCACATTTAAAGTTATTACTATTCTAATTAGTTCCATAAAATAGCATAATTAATATTAATGTTTTAATTTTCAACCAACGATGGCGTAAAATATTTTGTGTAGGGCGATTTAACCAAAATTTAGTGTTTTCTAGGTAATAAAAAAATAGGGTATCCTCGAAATTATCTAAATTTCATAAAAAGAGAGGAGATTACCCTACTTATGTTATCCGATACATGGAATTATCACCTAGGAAAGATCTTTGACAAAACTTTGTGAAAGAAAGGCTTGATCTCATTATACAGGAAGAACTTACGAATCCCCTACAGCTAGAACAACCAGACATTTCAGACAGTAGAAACGGTTATTACCAACGATCTCTGGCTACATGCTACGAGAACTTTCGGTGGTTTCTCGCGACCGTGAGGGCATGTTTCTCCGTATCAACGACGGGTTGGCTGACGTCGAAGAGGCGTTTCTTGATGTCTACCCAAAAGCTGATAGCTATGTCATTCACAAAGTGCGTAATACGTTAAACAAGGTTCGAAAGAACGAGCAGTATGAAGCTGCAGAGGACTTGAAGGTAATTTATTGCTCTTTTACCCAGAAAGCTGCCCTTACGCAGTTTCAGGCGTTTCAAGAAAAATAGGCCAAGAAATACCCAAGGAAAGTGGCTCACTGGGAGCAAGACATGTCTGCTCTCCTGACTTTCTATTGTATCCTTCTATAATATACAGTGTGATTTACACAACGAATTCGATCAAACGAACCAATAAAAAAATACGCAATTGTGTAAAACCCATAAATAGTCTATCCAGCCTGAAAGCAACAGAGAAAATCGTTTACCTAACTATAGAGGATCTACAGGAACAACGGTCACTCCGTAAACTCAAGGAGTTTGGTAGCCCCTCGTTTTTCAGCTTATAATAGACTGAACATTATGTATACTCCTCTTGGGCTCCAAGGGATTGATTTGTGTCCACCTTCCGATGAATATCCTACTCACTTATACAAATTTATTGAAGCTAACCAACCAACATTCTTTTACTCCAAAATTGGATGTACATTATTATGTTTTAGTCCGACTTGATTCGGTCTTAGCGATTCTCTCCTTCCGTATTCCCATTGTCCTAACATTGCAAATATAAACCAAGTAATCTTATTATATTCCCATGTAAGACCTGAAGTCCCCAATAAAAAAATGGTCAAAACAGATAACCAAAGCAATTTTACTGTTGAAGAAAATTGTAAACACCGCCAAATTGATAGTAAAATTATAGAAATATAAACACACAAACCGATTAAGCCACGTTCAACTAAAACAGAAATATAAGAGTTATGAGCCAACATTGAGTAACCTAAAAACTTTTGCACTTCTATAGGGTATGCTCCTGCACCATATCCGAAAATTGGGTTGTCCTCAAAAGCTTTAATTCCAGCTGCCCAAATTGTCGTTCGATCATTCAAATCACCGGTAGATACCTGTTGTCCAATTGTACCCAACCGTTCAAATATAACCTCAGGGACACTCGAAAGTGAGTATATGGTTAAGTAAGCAAAGACAATTATAAAAATGCAAATTCTTAGTTTGTCCATCTTTTTTAAAGTAAAAAGAATGAATACTAAACCAATGCTCGCTTCGATTAGTCCAGATCTTGAAGCTGTCAAAAGAATTGCAAATAAAGCGCAAAAAATATAAGATTGGTAAATCCAACTTAATATTGACTTTTTGTATCTGATAGATAGATGCCATGCAATTGGTATACTAATCGCTATAGTTAATCCTAATTCATTTGGATCCATACCCACTGCTGTAAATCTAGTATTATATTCTCCCATTCCATTGTTTTGAGAATAATTATAGATTAAATTGATTACAGATACTAAAGTACCTAAAACATAAGCATCAAGAAGAAAAGCCCTCCTTCTAGGAGTATATCCAATTTCTGCGAACAACCAGCACATAAGAAGGAGTTGTACATCTGTAATAAGCCGAGCAATTGTCAGGGGGGAACTCACAGTCCAAAAATAAGTAACAAATCCCCAAGCTACATACACCGAAAATAGTACTAGAAATACTCCAGGGCGACTAATTTCTCTTCGTCTAAGAATTAATAAAAGAGAAACTAATCCAAACACAAGGCCAATAAATTTATTTAATGTGCCGTTACCGAATAAGTGAACTGATTCATCCCAGGGGATTGAAAATACAAAAAACCAAAGAAAAATGTATATAAATTTTTCCATAAATATTTCCCCATTTTATTTACTTAAATTTTTATAACTTGTAATAAAATTGCATGGAAGGAACTATTTTATCCATGTTAAAACAGTATTAAAACACATAAGTAGGATCCCTCGAGTATTAAACTAGCTTCGAACATTTTTTCTCGCCTCATACAAAGAGGAGAAAAAATAGAAACAAGTACTAAACAAATAAAGTAGTTAGCCGATATAAAACAATTTATACTCCAATAAATATTTACGAATAAAGACTTTAAATTAATTAATAGGGCTCCCTATCTAAAGTTAAAAATTGTACAAATTTCAATTCTATTTTCTTCGAAAGATTTTGGGAATACCGTGTCAAGAAGGGGCATAAGAACAATAAACATAACCATTATGGTGTAATGGTTATACATACTCTCTGCACCCATAAATTATTTATAGTTTTTTAACGATTTACATACTTTTTATTTTTGGGGAAAATTACTAAAAGGGCATCTAACCCACCCTCACATCACACCATTGATAATTTATATCTAAGGAGTTTCACAATTTCTCCCACAGCATGATCGAGTACCTATATTGATAAAGGTGTTGTAGGTATCACCTGTAATTAAAATGTTTTGTTCTTTTTAGAGAATTACACCCTGAGTATATAACCAAATCATCAAAAAAAAAAGACCTATCAACAAAAAAGTTCTTTATAGTGAACAAAAATACATTTTTAGATATTTAAATCAATTTCATAATTCAAAGTCTTACAACCACAAGGATTTCAAGAACAAAAAATATAGTACCTCCTCAATTTTTACTTACAATTATACGCTACACCTTTGATCATCCCTGCAAAAACCCTATTTTTAATGAAGAATTATGAAGCATATTCATTTACTTATCAAGATAACAAGAGTAAATAGAAGAAATAACTAAAAAAAGTAACAAAAACCGAGTTCTTGTTGTGATATAGGTTAATATGGGATTTTTAATTTAATACTAGGAAAGATATACTGATTCCATCTGGTTCTCTAAAGAGAACGGTAGCTGTTTTGTTCTCTTTAGAGAAACAAAACAAATTAAGTTATTTTAAAGAATGGATAATTTAACCATTAGCTCTTCAAAAAATTGGTATATTTTTAATTAAAGGAGTTACTTAGAAATGAGAAAAAACAGTATTACATTTGATGAACTATTTGAGATTGTACGAAAAAGAATATGGATTGTGTTACTTATTCCCATTATTTTCGTATCTGTCAGCGGATATGTAAGTTACAAATATATGACCCCCATCTATGCTGTTTCCACTCAACTTTTGGTTATTTCAAAAGAAAAAGAAGGAACGGAGATGACTTTCAATGATATTCAAACCAGTTTAAAATTAATCGATACCTACTCTATCATTATTCAAAACCCCGGGGTATTAAATAGGGTAATTAAAAATTTAAACCTAAATTTATCAGCTAATCAGCTAAACGATAAAATTATTGTCAATCCTATAACAAACTCTCAAATCATCTCTATATCTGTTACGGATCCTGATCCAGAAATGGCAGTTAAATTGGCTAATGGTATAGCAAAAGCCTTTATAGAAGAAATTTCAATAGTAATGAATGTTCATAATGTAAAAATATTAACTGAAGCAAAAGCTGATAAAACAATGCCTCCTATTTCACCAAAACCACTAATGAACATGGCTGTCGCTTTTGTTATTAGTTTATTTATTTCCACCGCTAGTTTGTTTATTTTAGAGTTCTTTAGAAAAGGAAAAAATAAAATAAATGAAGCAGGACAGTTTCCAAATACGTTCTAAAACTCTTTTTCATGAATTTATAATTCAATACTTGAGACGGGGAGGGTACCAATGATTGGTAAAAGAATAAAAGAACTCCGAGAAGAGAAGGGAATCTCATTATCCGCTTTAGCTGAACAAGCTGGGGTAGCAAAATCATATTTAAGCTCAATTGAACGCGGTGTTCAGTCTAATCCTTCTATAACTTTTTTAGAAAAAATCTCATCAGTATTACAAGTGGAAATTCAAATTTTATTGCAAGTAAGAGAGTAATATATTCTAGTATTATGTAAAGGAAATGATAGTAATGGAAATAAAAGATTTAGCTTATGATAAGTTTTTTCAGGAATTTTTGCAATTGCTTAACCAACCTAATATTGATGATGTAGCTACTGCCGCGTTTAAAATTTTAGATGATTTGATTTCCGATGTTGGTTCATTTCGAAGTGATCTTACACAAATTAAGCAAACACGCGCCATGATCAATGCTTTTCTATATTTACATAATATAGGAAAATCCCCTATTATAAAAAAGTTGGGTTAAAGAATATTAGGATTATTATCTAAAAGTTAAAAATATAAGAGAATGAACATTTATATTTTTAAAAAATAATGGTTTCTGAGAATGATATTATAAGCAAGCAATATCAATATATTGATATTGCGGAAGCGGCTGAGTTAGGTAACAAATGGACTATTACGGATCTATAAACGCAGTTGTAACATCAATTTAGTTAAGCCTACCATTCGATTCTGTGATAAAACATATCCAAGAGAAATATCAAATCAATGAAGTTACCACAGAAACGGATATGTTAACTTTTTAGAGGGGTCGAGCATTGGTTGGAGAGCCCCTTTTTCCAAAATAATAAGCTCTACTATATATTTAAGGGGGACACTAATGCTTTTCCTAATGAACTCGTAGAACAAAAACAATTAATAGGTAAGCTGATACACACCCAACTTAAACTGTACAGTTGGTCCGCACAATTGTGGGGAATGTCGATTCAGTTTTTTCCTACCCTATCTAGATTTATGAAGAAATACTTGACATTAAAAAACCAATTCAGAATCTGGAGCGAGGAAAAAAACATGTATAATCTAAAAAAAATATTCCGATCTTTAACCAAAGAAAATTTTTCTACGAATATAAAAGAACCTTTAATAAAAATCCTCCCCTATATAAAACCACATTGGAAAATTTATACAGGATTGGTTATCCTTTTATTTGCAGATTTAGGCATGACCATTGGGATGGCTACATTTCTAAAATTAGTTACCGATGCAGCTGTTAACAAGAACATACAACAACTTGAACATCTACTCCTGATTGGAATTATTCTCATTCTCTTCGTTTGTTCAGTCATTTATATGAATAGTTACCTCTCATCGATTGCAATTAGTAAGGTAACAAGAGACTTAAGGATCAATTTATTTGAAAAGATATTAGGCTTGCCCACCCCTAAGTTCCTAAAATATCATTCTGGAGATTTACTTTCCCGCCTGACAAGTGATATTAATAACGTGGCTGGGCTAGTTGGAAACAATTTATTACAAATGTTTAAACTCCCTATTACTGCAGTTGCTGTATTCATTTACCTTTTAAAAGTAAACTGGCAACTATCAGTGGTTTGTTTGCTTATTGGCCCCGCTTTCTTATTGATAGGTGGATTTTTCGGTTTCCTATTGAAGAAAATCAGCCGGGATATCTATGATGAGCTGGCTAAAGTCAATAGTTTTCTAAATGATACTCTTTCTGGCCATGAAATCGTTCGTTCATTTATCCTTGAACAAGTGTTCCTTAAAAAATTTATTGGACAAAGTAACAATGTATTATCACTTCAATTAAAACAAGCCAAATTATCCAGCATTATGCGAGCTGGGTCATCATCAGCCGGTGCCATCGCCTACCTTCTCAATCTTGGGTTGGGAGCCTTTTTAGTAGCCAAGGGGGTATTAAGCATCGGTTCCCTGTTGGCTTTTGTTAGTCTTATGCACTATCTGATTTATCCTTTTACAGGAATGGTAAGTACATGGATCAGTTTTCAACAATCTGTATCCGCTTGGGATAGGGTCTTGCAAATACTCGATTCTCCTGGAGAAACAAGAAATTTACCTGAGTATATTCCTCATAAAGAGGATGTGCACTCCATTCACTTTAGGAATTTATGCTTTAGTTATGATGGCGAAAAAAATGTAATAGAGAATTTCAATTTGTCCATCCCAGCAGGAAAAATAATCGCACTTGTTGGACCAAGCGGCGCAGGAAAAAGTACGTTGTTTAAGCTGTTTTTGGGATTATATCAACCTACTGCCGGAAGTATCCATTTGGACTCTCAATCAATTAAAACACTTAGCCCCTCAGCGCTCCGAAGCTCCATAGCCTATGTTCCTCAGGAAAGCTACCTTTTTTCAGGAACAATTCGTGAAAATCTATTATACGGGAGAGCAAATACAACTGAGGAAGAATTGATAAAAGCAGCTAAAATAGCTAATGCCCATGATTTTATCATGTCTTTGCCCGATAAGTACGACACTGAAATTGGAGAACGAGGAGTCAAATTATCCGGAGGCCAAAAACAACGAATTTCTATAGCCAGAGCAATACTTAAGAACAGTTCTATCCTATTGCTTGATGAGGCTACATCAGCATTGGACAACGAATCTGAATATATTATACAGGAATCCTTAGACCGTTTAATGGAATCAAGAACTACATTTGTTATCGCACATCGATTATCTACAATAAAGAATGCAGACTGTATCATCGTTATGGATAAAGGACAAATTGTTGCTCAAGGAAGGCATAATTACTTACTAAAACATAACGATTTATATGCTCGCTTGTTTCATTTGCAATTTCAGGACAAAATATTGCCCCATAATATTGGAACATCACCTTAATTAACAATTATCACTATATTTATGAGGGAGCAGTCATGAAAAAGCAAATAAAATAAAGATACCGTTTAACTATTTTCTTTACAAACCTTCTATCTATTAAACCAACTTTTCATTTAAAATTTGTATATATTTATAATTTACTCGATTTGTCTTGGTAAAACAATTATATGACAGAAAAGAGGTTTTGCCAGGACAACCCTAATAATCATTTATCATCCTGACTAGCTTTCCATATTTGAAATTCAAGAAATTCACGAAATTGTTGTTTACTCACTCCCGATTCCATCGCTTCCTTAACCAATTCCCTCCACTCCGGATCCATTTCCCCCGTTTGTTCATTTTCTGGATGGATTAAGTTCTCGACAGAAGTATGTAAAACCGAAGCGATTTTTTCTAAAAACTGGATAGAAGGATTTGTTTTAATATCACGTTCAATGGCACTTAGATAAGACTTAGCAACACCTGCACGTTCTGCAAGTTCAGATAAAGAGACTTTTTGTTCTGTCCGTAACTGTTTAATACGTTTACCAAGCAAGTGAATCATCCTTTTCAGAAGTCTAAAATCAGGATATATTATCAATTTAGTATACCTAGCCACATAAAATTTATTTGATTTTTTATAGTTACCTTTAGTATTGTACAAAACTGATTTTGATGTTATTGAATTGTTGTTGTTCCTCACGAAAAAACAATTATGTACTTAATTAAGGAACAAAAATTGAAATAATGGCTAAAGTATACTCAGTTTAGCAGTTTTAAAACAAGCACCAATGAATCATAATCATACGTGCTCAAACTAAAAAGGGAAAGTCTGGACTAACTGTCAATACCGTTTTCAAATTGGTTCTCCCGCACTTTTGGTGAAGCTTCTTCATATCGGGTAAGGAAAAATTGCACTTTTTTTAAGGAGAGGCTTACGATGACAATTCTTTCTACCTTATTTCCGTCTTATTGGCACATGAAAAAGACCACCCATAAAGATAAACAGATTTTCCTGGAGTTAGTATCTAAGAAAAGGATGAGTAATTGCCCAATGTGTGGAACTCCTTCTTCTCGCATTCATAGTCAGTATGTACGTTCAACCAAAGATTTACCTCTTACTGGATATACTGTACATTTTCCCCTAATTGTTCCGAAATTTTTCTGTGATTATGTGGGTTGTAGAAGAAAGATTTTTACCGAACGCCAAAAGGAAAAATGGGAATTGATTCTTCGGGTGCAGGCCATGCGACAAAAAGGACTTTCTATCTCGTTTATTTCTAAACAGACAAAGCTTGACCCTAAGACACTCCGAAAATATTTGAAATTAAAAGAACCACCTATCAGACAACGCCGTCGTAGAGAAAACGTTCTTACTCCTTATAAACAGACGACTCAGCACCTCTGTTGTAAAGGAAAAACGATAACAGAAATCTTTGAGACAATAAAACAAGAAGGATACCGAGGCTCTATAACAATTCTATCTGACTATGTTGCTTGCTTTCGTCGAAACATAAAGTAAGAAGTCATATTATCATCGCCAAAGAAGTATATCTCACTCTTCCAACTGGCTTATTATGGATGAGAGTTTTCAGAAAAGCTAACAAAGTAACAAAATGAAGAGCGTAAGCAGGCTCTTCAGTGCTTCCCATTTTTAGAACCATTCTACACATTCATTCAGCGTTATCGAAAAATCACTCAAGAGCAGCAAAGTGATGAATTTCATCGATGAATAGTAGAAGCACAAAAAAGCAATTTTCCTGAAATTAATCAGCTAGCAAAAGGAATTAAAAAAGATTATTTGGCGATTTTTCATGCTCTACAATACCAATGGAGCAACGGACTTATCGAAGGACACATTAACTGTTTAAAAACATTAAGACGATTAATGGTATGGACGAGCGAACCTTGACCTTCTTCGTCAGCGGGTACTTTATAAATTTTAAAACGTTTAAATACACACCTACGTTGTTGAATTTTCACCAAAAGTGAGGAAGAACCATTTTACCACCGTTACTTACATTAACTGATGAATTCAATAAAACTCTATATTGCCTCATGAAATGACTATATTCAAATAAATATAACCTAAAAAATGCACGCCCTATTCTAATGAATAATTTAAGTCTTCACCTAAATATTTTACAATACAACAAAGATTAAAGACAACTTTGTTGTATTATATTTTTAGGAATAAGAATTTCTGAAAAATTACCACCTTGTTAGCAACATTGGGAATTTTATGTGGATAAGGTTGACTGTTGACTATTAATTAAAATTAAAAGTTGCCATCCCTACTAACCCAGTTTATCATGTAAATTATATCATGTATCAAAGGTGAAGATAACCGGAATATAAAACAGACAAGACTTCAATATTTTACAGACCAAACAATATGATAGTTAACATCGTAGACACAAAATCGGGCATGTTTCATGGTATATTTTACCACATATATAGTGTAGCATAAAACTATATATAACATATATATCATCGAGCATTTTTAATTAAGCGTTTTGCAAAATAGAAATTTTCACCAAAGGTGAAAAAGCAAAAACGTATACTAAGATTGATTCCGTTTCATTTTTTTAAGTTACTTTCAAGCGAAGCCCTGTTTAAGGACATACGGACAGAATTAATACGCCATGTTAAAACCCATGGAGCGACGTGATGTTCCGTTAGTCGAAAATCCTGTTGGTGGCTCTTTTTCATTACGTACATTGAGTGGAATAATCGCTTGTGCCTTTAGTTTGTGAGCAACTTGATCATTCTTTAACTGATCATAGCCTGCATCCATCATGACAAACTTCATGTTGGTATTTGAAGCTTCAGCTGCTTTACTCATCAAAGTAGGCCCCATGTTGCCATCATTTACATGAGCAGGTGTGACGTCTGCAGCAATAGGGAGCTCACTTTCCGTATCACCGGCAAGATGAATTTTATTTTTGTTGTCATACGTATCGAACTTGGCACCCCAGGTGGCATTTCCTGTGGTTTCCGATTTCTTCTTTGGTTGTTTCCGTTCATAGGCGTCAGTCGCTGTGCTATCAATAGCAAGATGCTTCATATTTATCAGGCCGTTGGCCTGACAAGAAGATACGAGGTCCTGAAATAATTACTCAGCAATTTGTTTTTCTACCATATCTGTAAACATACAACTTAGTGTAGAAATGGAGGGGGCATCTTGATCAAGTCGAAAGCCACATTGGTAACGAAAGCGCAGGTCGGTCTGTAAACGACGATGTAGCTTTGTAAATGTTGAAATTCCCTCCATAGGTGCAGTAAGAAACGCCCGCAGAATCGCTTCACGATAATATCCTGGTGCTCCTTGTGGGGTACGGCTTTTCAACTTTCTTGCATATGGACATAAGTCCAAAGAAGAGAAAAAGGGGTCTAACCACTCTTTGATTCAAGTTTTAACCATTCTTCAAAGGAAAATAGGGTTTCTTGTAGAATATACACAGTGGACTTCCTCTTCGTTAGTGGAATGGGTTCGGTCACCTGTATTCTTCTACAAGTTGGGGTGAAATCCTTTTTTGTGACTAAAAAAGCCTTGCGGCTATAAGAGCGAAAATTATGCAAAACGCTCATTATAAAAAAGGTGCAAAGAAATTTCTGAATTTCTCTACACTTTGAATAAGCATTTTTCTCATTTTTTATTTTTGGAAAGGTAAAATTAAATTATTTTCTCCCAGGTCTACAACCGAAGGATCAGTTACCTTTACATTGGATCTAATTTGATTTTCTCGGGAATCAGTATCTAAATAAATTGCTTTTTTTCCTGGACGAACATCCCAAATCATTGCCTGTATTTGATTCAAATTCCCTTTTATATAAATGGATATTTCTGTTCGGTCAGTATTTTGAATTTGAACATTGTTAAACATGTTACCTGCCACTTCATATGGGAGAAATCTGTGACCATCCAAATATATGCCATATACAGCATCACTAATAAGAATATTACTAAAATTATTACCATCTACCCATATCATATCCGGGCTGGTAACAGGGTTTGTTTTTAGATGGATCCCTTTTTCGAACCCATGAATGTTTATATTATCAACCTGAACCCAACCGATATGATCATTTCCCTTTTGGGCATAGAGGAATATTCCATTTCCACCTGTTCGTGATGTTAGTTTTACATTTGAGATATTCGCAGAAAATGAACCACTGGTAAGTTTATCTCTTCCATCTATATAAATCGCAGATTTGGTGTACTTATTTAATCCCCAAGCACTAATCATTCCACCGCTTATATTGGAGTTTTTCTTTAATTCAATTCCATTGATATCTTTTGTTATATTAAAAGTTGCAGCAGTACTTAATTGTAAAGAAACTGTTGGTTTTACAATAACTGTACGGTTAATCGAGTAATATCCTGCTGGAACATAGACAATTCCACCTCCATTTTTTTGTGCATGATCAATCGCTTTTTGTAAAGTAACATCTGTTTTATGCGTTCCGAAATCTAGGACATTAAAGTCAAACGCACTCTTCGTTTTGGCCTTAGGGTAACTTTGTTGAACAAATAACAAAGTGAGGATCAGAGATATGAATACAAATAAATATTTTTTCATTGCTTTATTACCTCCCTTAATTGGATTTAGTCTAAAAAACACCATATCAATTGCACTGTTATTTTTATAAATATTATGATAACAGTCAATAATATCGCATTAAATTTTGAGTGAAATTTCCATTTTTTCATATGAAATCCTTTTTGATGGAAAGGACAGATGGTTTTCTGTCCAAATTCACTATAAAGGAGAATACCATAGACAATGAAAAAAATAGATCAAGATAGGTATATCAAAAAACTGACAACAAGGGCCTATCTTCTTCTTTTTTACATGTCCATCTCTAAAAAAGAGACGGTCTTCGTGCAATTATGGATAATGCCCTACAGGAAAAATTCCAACAGGAACTAGGATTGACATATATTAGTGCCGCTCAACTTCTCGTAAACTCCGCCATGTAGAACCTTCACTTCTAGCAGAACGTTTTATAGATTCGGTTCATATGCTGTGCCTTTATTCCTACCATATTTACGTACAAAAATGATACACACTAATACCATACTATTCCTTATTACCCCTGTGTCTAAAAAATAGAGATGGGTCACGTTTCGAAAGACAAAAGCGGGCGTCAACTACTCACGACTAAAGTCACGAGCTTGTAACTACCCAGAAGTTCAATCGGTTCTTGTGAACCTCCTTCCTTAGAATGGTGTTACTATAGGCAGGCTGACAGTTACCCAACTAAACAAGTCATGCTTGTGCGGTCACTTCAGCGATGTACTTAATTCCTTTTCGCTGAGGATTCATTGCTCCGATACGGTCATCATTTGATGTATATCTACAAGTCTTACAGCTAAATGTATGCTTTTTCTTATTGCGGTTTTCCTTCTCTGTATGCCCGCATTTTGGACAGGTTTGTGAAGTATATCACGGGTCAACTGCAATCACTTTAGAACCGTTCATTAGCGCTTTATATTCAAGCATTGTGCGAAGTTGGTAGAATGCCCAGGAAACGGTCTCGTAGCGATCTTTCATTCTTACACGTTCAGTTACATTGCGAACACCAGTTAAGTCTTCCAAAACAAACAAAACATTAGCTTCATATCGCTCAATGAGTGCCTTTGATACCTGATGATTTACATCAGCCATCCAACGGTCTTCTCGTCCCCCGACTTGCTTCAACTTTCTGCGAGCAGAAGCCGTACCCAGTTGTTGTAGTTGCTTACGTGGGTATTTATACTCCGAGCGCTTATTTTTAATAGATCATCCGTTAAAAAATAAGGATTTCCCCTGAGAATCATAGCTAACTGTTACAAAATTAATACCCATATCGACTCCAGCTACTTGACGGATAGAGTGTTCGGATGTCTCAGGGATTTCTTTCGTCATCGGAATATACAGAAAGAACTTACCATACTTGTTGACAAGTTTTGCAGTACCAAAAGACCATGTTTCGTCAAAGTATCGTTCTATCCCTTTTGTTTCAAATGGTACTTTGACCCGACCGCTAAGGGTATTAATCGAAAATAATCTTTTAGTAAGGGAATAGTCTCGATTCCATACAAAGTCATATTCAGGTTTCTTGAATTGTACTTTTGTCCAATCGTGACCGTTACCTTTTAAAGATTGGTAACGAGCAATGACAGTTTTCATAACAGACTGTGTCATTTGAGAACGTAAAGGGAACTGGGGACGCGAGCTTCCGTAGGTTATTTTGTGCAGTTTTGCTTGCGCTAATTGCTTTGTGTCGAACACAATAGCTAATACAAAATTGCAACCGGAACGATAAGCGCTAAGAGTAGTTCTTAATCGTTCTCTAGCTACCCCGCATCCCTGTTTCATCAAAATGAGTGACCGGAGAAGTAAGAATCTTATGATGAATGATTTCTTCGAAACCTTCTAATGCCTCGTTGATCTCTCGATGAAGGTGGACGAGCGTATCTTCAGGCTCAAACAGTCTCGAAAGAAGGAGGGGATTCGTTCATAGGGAAGCAATTGATAGTATGTGAAATACACCGCCAGTGCTTTTATATTAGGACCGTATTGAACCAAGCGTTTTGCTTCTCCAGAAAAAAAAGAAACCATGTGGAGTTGCTGACAATGAGGACACATTTTTATTTCGGCTTCATGTTGTGTGACTTCGATTTGAAGGGGTAGCAAATCATAAACCTAAATCTAAAAAGGTATTTATTGGCAACCGAATAGTTACAAGGAAATCAAAAATAACTGGTTTTGGAAATGTAAGAACTCAACATTTGTCGCAATCAGGAACCATTGTACCTATCATGAGGAATGCTCATTTTAAAACCGCTTCATAACACAGCTATCACTATAATTAGTATAGATACATTCAAAGAGAGTTCGGTTAACGTAATGTCTTTTCACTATCATTATTACTCCTTTGGAATCACATAACACAACGATTCATTAGTGTCCTTGATAAATTAGGATTGTTATCCATGGTTTTCCTTTTCACTCTTCTTAATACTGCATCCTTTAGCGAATGAGGCAACAACTGTAAATTTCTCCATCGTTTCAGAGCCTGATACATAGTAAGATCCGCTGCGTAACCATGCATGAGCAACAAATTCTCCATGCTTATCCTTAGCTGTACCGAGATAAAGCGTACTTTCAATTTTTCGTTTTTCTAGCATTTTCATTCCAGCTATGGCCTTTACAAGGCATTCGCTTTCCCAAAAAGTATAACCGCTTATCATATGAATGGCCGCAGATACATTACGTAAGATTTCCTTATTAAATGAATGAGAGGAAAAAGTGGTTTCTCCCATCCTTTCACCTAACAACGGGGCAACCTTAGAAAAAGGGACCGACTTAAGATAACGGGCCCACGCTAAGTAAACAAAGGCTTCTATAAGTAAAAGTTTCATTTTCATATTCAATCTAAGAAATGCCCTAACCTTACGAAAAATTTTCATTATTGCCTCCACACCAGGGAATTAAGATTGTTCCTCTATTAGAATTAAGTCTTCTTCCAACAATTGATTCAAAAATGTTGTTACCTGTTCTTCGCACTCGTTAGGTTCCACATCGTATTGAGACAATAAGGTTGTCACCAACTTTTCCATTGAAATAGGGGTTTTCATAAGCTCCCATATTTCACCACCTAGCTCTCCTAAATTGTAGTACTTCCCCTGTTGGATGTTTAACATCACTTTTTCTCCATCCATATCACTCGCAATATTTCCTGGTACCTGACGGAAGAATTGATTTTTTGTAATTTGATCCTTACTCATGTGCTTTTTCCTCCATATTCAATGTGGTTAAAATTAAGTCTGTTAATTCATAAGCTGTAAAACGGGATAACGGGCGAGATATTTTAAATAGTTTGGTTTTATTGATTATTTTAGCAGTGGTATTAAAATGCCATTCCATTAAACCGGAATCCACAATAAAGAAATTACGATAAGTATGGTTATATAATGTGTAGAACCGTTCTAAATTTTCAATTGGCTGTATTTCAACCTCTTCCTTTTCCGTTTTGACTAATTCAAATACACCGGCAAGGGGGAGTCGTTGAGCAGCAAACTGAGATTGGATAGGGACTGCAAATTTCGTTTTTCTTTCAGCAATAGGCTGATAATTGGTTGATGTCATTCCAAAATGATTTAAGCTTTCTAACCACAACTTCTGTTGAGGATAAGCTGGTATTACAATAGGGATGTTTTCTTCGTTTACTGTTATGGGTATCACATCATCACTAAGAAGTTGATAGTCTCTGTTTAAAAAAGCAGAAGCCAGCGTAGATTTTCCAGCGCCGGAATCACCGACAATGGCATAAACTTTTCCATCAATGGCGATTGCACTTCCATGTAGTGGGAGAATTTTTCTTTGAATTAATATGGCACCCATGCAAGTACCCAGGATATACAGGCGGAGTTGATCCTCGTTAGTGTTTTGAGCCGGCGAAACTAAGATTCTATTTCCATTCTGAATCAAAAAAATGGCGATATCAGGCATACGAAATAAAATAAACTCTTCATTAATGACAAAATAATCGTCTTTGCCCTTTTGCGTAGACCATAAGGTTGTGAGATCTTTTTTTTCAACCAAAATATCATAAATACCATTTTTCATTTGGACAGTAGGTAGTTCTGGCAGAGCAATCTCACTTAAAACCGTTAATCCAAAAGCTTTATAAGCAGTCTTTATGACAGTCTCTATCATCTATATGTTCCCCTATCTATAACCATAACTCTTTATTCATTTCAGATTAAAATTTCTATAACTTTGTCAGTGAACAAAATATTAAGAGTCTACGAGATTTCAGATGTTAAAAAATCCAAGTAGACTCTTTAAACTCTTACTTCTAGCTTTCGAAAGTGATATCGTCTATAGGAGTATGGGAACCAAAGGCAGCGTCGGTATATTTCCCTGAGCTTCCAAGCATCGTCTCTCTTACAGAGAGCACTTCTAAACTAGGTTTTTTCCACTCCTTTTTCATCATTTTCACCTCCTTTCAAGCAAACTCAGCAATCGTAACTCTTACTTCTAGCTTTCGAAAGTGATATCGTCTATAGGAGTATGAGAACCAAAGGCAGCGTCGGTGTATTTCCCTGAGCTTCCAAGCATCGTCTCCTTTACAGAGAGCACTTCTAAACTAGGTTTTTTCCATTCCTTTTTCATCATTTTCACCCCCTTTCAAGCAAACGTTTTAATAAATCTATATACAATTAAACTACGCATTAATGTTTTAAAATCAGGATTAATCGCATATTCAGGGCGAGGTCCTTCTTCAGCCTTTAAAAGTGCCGCCTCAATCACTTGACCATCCAAAAATTCTAAAACATCTTGATCTGATTTAAGCTGTTGAAGTTCTTCTACATATTCATTCCAAAAGGGGATCATTCTATGAACCCAATCAGTGCCTTGAACACCATAAATACTTTGGTTTAACCTAATATCATCGGGTAATAAATTTTCTGTCGACCTCCGGATTAGCGCTCGATCTAATCCATCTTGAACATATTGCTCTTCCGGTAAAGATAAACAAAAACGGACTACACGTAAATCATTGGTTGGATCACGCTTCCATAATGAATATCGTAAGGAGAGCTTTGCCGCTAATGTATTACTTGCATTCCAATAAAAAACATCTGCAAAGTGCCGGATCCTCTGTTCAAAATCATCTCCTATTGGATAGGCTCCTGTTTCATCTAAACCTTGTTCTTTGATTTTCTTGAAAATACCCGTTCTCTCTGCAAATACTGGATTAATGAGTCTAGGGAATTTAAAGGATGTTCCTTGCGGAAAAATTTTATTAATAACCGGAAATCCGATCCTTCCGATAAGTTTCAAATTACGTAATTTATCCCCTTTTACCTTTTCACTATATTGATTTAATTCTTGATAAAGTCGAAGCCACTTGAACTTCTTTAGTAGACGGGCATAATAGTCTAGGGCAGAGCCCCAAGATATAGTAAAATTTCCCCTATCACCATTTAGAAGTACCCCTATTTGTTTCTTATGGGCTTCTTCAAACATTCCCTTTAACCAAAAAGAATTCTCGAAAAATTTATAGGGCATTTCCATTACGTTAAGGAAATCTTCAATTTCAGAATAAGAATTTTTTTCCTTAAAGTCATAGTAATAGTCAGTAATATTCCCAACATACTTAACTGTGGATTGAATAAAGGGTGTTTCATTTGGCATTAAGTATTTTGGAGTAAAATCTTTAAAATCGTCTGGGGGAATGTAACTAAGCGTATATAGTTTTTTATTCTCCATGCGCAACGACTTGGCGGCAAAGCTAACTACGGCTCCTGAGTCTAATCCCCCACTCAATTGGGCCCCTACTTGTTTGTAAGTTCTTAATCGTGATATTACCGCTTCTTGAAAGATGCTTTGAAACGCTTCGACATATTCTTGATTAGACCCTAGTTTTAGCTTTTTTTCTGGTGTTACATAAGCGTATCTTCTAAGCATCACTTTGTTTTTCTCTACTAAAATACAATGGGATGGAGGTACCTGTTCTATATGTTTATAAGGCGTAATAGAGGCATCTACCGTATCAAACATCCCAGTTATGGCTAAATATTCAGCCAGCCATTGTTCGTTCAGCCTTTTTTCCACATAAGGAAGTGATAAAAGAGGTTTTATTGTCGTACAAAAAGAAAACCTATTGTGATTATTATGAAAATATAGCGTTCGGCTCCCCGAAAAATCCCTTGCCCCAAAGAGCCGATGTTTTCTTTCATCCCAAATCATAAAAGCAAAGTCACCGACTAAATACTTTGGAGTTTCTTCCCCCCACTTTTGGTAAGCAAGTAAAATTAACGTGCTATCTGACATCCCTTTTCTATATGTGTATTCCACTTGTAATCTCTCAAATAATTCATTGCGATTATCAATAATTGCGTCAGCCGTAATGGCTAACTGCCTTTCATAATCATAGCAAGGTAACCGTTCACCAACCGACTCAGGTGTAATCCATTGTGCATGACAACCAAGAAAAATATTCCCTTTATGCCAAATATGGGTAACATCAGCGGGGTATTCTTGCAGAACTTCCATTAAGTCCCCACCATGTTCAATATCTATCGGCTCTTCATTCAAATAGAAAATCCCTGTTATTGCACTCATTTTTTCTCCCCTCATGCAACGAACAAATTGTGTGTTTAAGAGCACATTTAGCTTTTTACTTTGTACCTTATTGTTCTTCATTCAAAATGAAAAAGGAATTTTACTATATAAGTTGAATTTTTTGGATTACATCTTTATACAGAGTCGGTCAATGACTTCCTCTGGGTTTTATTCACCTGTGAATGAATTTTCTTACGTTCAACTTGGTTTTTTGAATCGTTGAGTAAAAGACATTGTTCACTACAGATTCTTTCAAACACTTCCAAAAACCCTCATGAGAAGGGCTGAATGAGTTTGGTACGGTAGATCCTGACATTATCCAAAACCATTAGGATTTGTGTTAATTTATCCATCAGCAAACCTCTTTCGTTCTATATTGAGAACCTATTGTAATTATATAACGAACGATATGATAAAACAACCTCTATAAAGAACACAAATATATTTTCTTGAACCTCCCGTCACTGAAGTGGCGAGATTCCTGAGCTGAACACCCTATCGCGGAAAATAAGCGGGCTAGCCCCGTGGTCCCCACGGTTGAATATCTACACAAGCGGTGCTGTACGTAGTCTCTGTCCCTTGCGGTCAATATTGATCATCGCGGTCATGGGTGATACCGCCTGACCGGTACTCCCATGTTCGAAGATTGAGATCCTTTACATCCTGGTGGTGATAGCCATAGGTATGACAAAGCTGATTTGATGGAAACGAACGGCCCGGCCATGCCATGCACTCTTGTATTCAATTCTTGTACGGAGTACGGAGCAGTATATAGGACTAGTAACATCATACACTTTCATTTAATTCACCCTCTAAAATCACTTCTTGATTAGCATTCAAACAGATAATTCACTCGAATCCTAACAGATACATTAGCATCATAAATCCAAATTATTTACTTGGATAAACGCCTTTCAAGTTTACTTTTTTCCTCTTCAAACCCAGGCTTGCCCAGAAGAGCAAACATATTCCTCTTATATGCTTCGACTCCAGGTTGGTCAAATGGATTGACACCAAGCAAGTGACCGCTAATTCCACAAGATTTCTCAAAAAAGTAAATTATTTTTCCAAACGTATATTCATTTATTTCATCCAGTTCAACAATTAAGGTAGGGACCCCTCCATCTACATGAGCCAATAACGTACCTTGCAAGGCCTTTCTGTTGACTTCCTCTATGGTTTTCCCTGTTAAAAAATTCAAACCATCTGTGTTATTGGGGTCTTTTTGAATCGTTACCTTCATTCGGGATTTTTTTACATTTAGAACCGTTTCAAGAAGATCCCTCCGCCCTTCTTGTACATACTGGCCCATGGAGTGCAAATCGGTTGTAAAGTTTGCGGAAGCTGGAAAGAGTCCTTCCTGCTCCTTACCTTCACTTTCTCCAAACAGTTGCTTCCACCATTCTGATAAGTAATGATGAGACGGTTCATAGTAAACTAATAACTCGATCGTTTTTCCCTTTCGGTAGAGAGCATTTCGTACAGCTGCATACTGATAGCAATCATTGGTCAAGAGATCAGGATTGTTGTATTTACGACAAGCCTCTGCAGCTCCTTCGATCATTCGATCGATATTGAGTCCGGCTACAGCGATAGGCAAAAGACCGACGGCTGTCAAGATGGAATATCTCCCTCCCACATCATCTGGAATAACAAATGTTTCATATCCTTCTCTATCAGCAAGCTTTTTTAATGCTCCCTTAGCTTGATCCGTGGTTGCATAGATACGTTTTCTTGCCTCTTCTTTTCCATACCGGTTCTCCATATACTTACGGAAAATACGAAAAACAATGGCAGGCTCTGTAGTTGTTCCTGATTTTGAAATAACGTTAATAGAAATATCCTTGTCTTCCAATACATCTAGCAAATGGGATATATAAGTGGAACTGAGGTTTTGACCAGCAAAATAAATTTGTGTAGTGTCGGCCATTTGGTTGTGAAAGGTATGGGACAAGGCCTCAATAGCCGCTCTTGCCCCTAAATAGGATCCGCCTATGCCGATAATAATAAGAGCATCTGAACTTTTCCGAATTCTATTAGCTGCTTGTTTAATTCGTTCAAATTCTTCTTTATCATAGCAAATTGGCAAATCAACCCAACCCAGAAAATCGGATCCGGGCCCCTTTTTTTCATGAAGCATAAAATGAGCTATTTTCACAGATTCTCTTAGATTATCTACTTCATCCTTTTTTATAAAGGATAATGCATTGGAATAATCAAAAGAAATAGTCATAAATATCTTCCTCTCTTTCAACTCATATAATAATTTTCCTTTATCCTTGTTCTATTTTTTAAAAAAAGTGATGATCAAATTCCCCCAGACCTTCCTTTATCTACCATAAGTTAAATCCATCCTCTTGTAACAATTAATGTGATGCCTCTGACCCCATTGAACCAGAAGGATATGGATGGAGAGGAAGGATATTTTCCTCAAAGGCCTCTAAAATAGGCTGTACCCACTTCCAAGGTAATTCTACTTCTTTCCAACGGGAGAAGAAAGTGGAATTTCCTCGCAAGGCATCGAATATTAAAAGTTCGTAAGCTTCGGGTATCTCTTTCGAATCGACAGAAAATCCCATCGAAACGGGCTCAACCCTATTATCGTTTAATATATTTTTCATATTTAATCGCAACGAAATACTCTCATTTGGATTTCTTTGAATTACCAACAGATTAGATAGAGTTTTTTCCTCTTCGTTCTTATAGAAACCCTCTAATGGATTTTTGAATTCAATCATAGTACTATTAAAATCCCTAGCCTCCAACATGAACTATAATCCGAACAATGGACACTTTAAAAAATCCATTGTTTGGGTCTTTTGTATGAGGAAGCGACAAATATAGAGGTATGACCAACTCACTGACTATAGATGGGGGAGAAAATATGAGCAAAATTATTTCCTATTATTTACAAATAAAAATTAGAGTTAAATCCTAATGTGAGTAAGATTTCTGAGTGTTCCATTACTTATCATTTAGATTTTAAGTTAAAAGCCGTCAAAGAGAATTTGAAGGATAAAGAACCGATGCAGATTTTTCTTGAGAATGGATTTGATCTCTCGATCATCGGAAGGGGGAATCAAACCAATGTCTCAAAAGATGGAGTAAGCTTTATGAGAGGAAGTATTTCATACAGAACAAAGAGGAAAAGGAAGTACAGGACGTCCTTCTTCTAAGCAATCGACAAAGGAAATTTATAATGCTAAGAAAGGTCGTACTGGTGTGCTAACCATTAAGATGGAACTTGAAAATCAAAAAAATGTAGTCATGAATCACAAGCGAATCCGTCGAATCATGCGGAAATATAATTTAGTAGCGAAAGTCCGATGTGCGAACCCTTAAAGAAGACGACACAGGCAATGCATGAGCACAAGATACGTCCAAACCTTTTAAAACGAAACTTCGATCAAGGCGAGCTACAGAAAGTGTTTTTAACAGATATCACTTATCTCTTCTATGGCAATGAAAAGAAGGCATATTTGTCTTGTGTAAAAGATGGGGCAACATGAGAGATGCTGCTATATCATTTGTCAGAGTCACTGCACATGGATCTGGTTTACCGTACTGTTAATAAACTAGCTGAACAGTTTGATTACTCACTCCATCCAGAAGCAATATTACATTGAGATCAGGGTGTTCATTACACGAATCCAGCTTATCACATAGAACTTGGTTTGACCCCCTCAATGTCACGCAGAGAAACTGCTGGGACAACGCTCCAATGGAGTCTTTCTTTGGTCATATGAAGGACGAAATGGAATATACGAGGATCCAATCATTTAATGAGCTCAAAAAATGCATAGGGGCTATATCGAAAGATATAACTACTATAGGTATCAGTGGACATTAGAAAAGCTGACTCCTGTTGAATATAGGAATCAGCTTTTAGCAGCCTAGCCATCACTTTTTTAAACTGTCCATTATTGGGGTTACAGTTCATTGAAACACTAACAAATTTAGATCTTATTAAAAATGATTAACTTGATAATTTAACTACTTTGAAACGGTAATATTAATCGGAATCCGCTTTACGAAGACGACACCGGCGATTACCGGATTCAAGTTGGACGTAAAAAAAACGAGGGGGCACAAGGGACTACTAAGATGTTTTCAAGTGTTTTCTTTGTTTGATTTTTATAGCGGGATTTCCTGCTACTACCGAAAAATCTTCTACATCTTTTGTGACGACAGAGCCAGCACCAATAATTGCGCCGTTACCTATTGTAACGCCAGGGAGTATGATTACTCTCGCGCCGATCCACACGTCATTTCCTATTCTAACAGGTTCGCTCGTAGATCCTTGTTGTGACATTGGTATTGTTGTATCTTTGTAGTGGTGAACACCTGTGAATATCATTACTTCTGGTCCAGTCATCACATTATCTCCCAAGGTAATGCTATTCGTTAAATCGAGCCTAGAATTTACTCCAATTCCAGAATGATTTCCTATAACAAGTTTTTTACCTTTCCCAATGTGGACATTAGGGAGAATGTTTACATTTGTACCGACTCTGTCCGCTATACATTTGAATAGTAATAATCGTAATTTTCTACCACCGAACTTATGAGGAATCTTATTGACTATTAGATAGTAAAGAACCAATGAAACAAAGTGTATGATGCTTTTCATACTCATCCTCCCATATAATTGTATAATTACTTTATAATCGTACAATAAAATGGAAATAAATTCTATATTTTGTTATGTGGTTCGTATTCGATTTATATAATACCTATTCCTCAAACTTACAACTACTCCTTTCTACACCCCTTTATGTAACTTACTTTAATCTATCAATGGACGAGATGAACTACTTATAGATATAATTAGCTTACTTCTATCATAGTCACTTTTGTTTATTATTGTTCAGAATTTGTTCAGATGCACTATGTAAGATTATAGAGATGTTTATATCACATTATACTTTTTTCTTTTAAAAATGGTTATAACCTAAATCAAAAGAACTAATGTAATGTTTTTTCTAAACTTAAAGTCCACATCCTATAAACAAACTAGCTTTTTTACCATCAATATGACCTATGAGGAGGGGGACTATGCAACCGAATCCTAATTCCCTTAACACTTACACAAAAACAGTAAAAAGAAAAATTTATATTTCTGTAATTACGAAATTCTGGCTAAGTCATTCTATCGCTTTGCTATGGATGTGCTTCTCCATTTATATTTCGATGCCTTGGCTAAAGGATTTATCAAATATCATTTCTTTTCCTGTAGCACTGTTCATTATTATGGGAATTTCCTATGTTCCGGGGTATATGAGCGCTTTTCTAGTTGCAAGCTTGGCCTTTGACCGACAACCTTCGTTTAAAAATGAATTCCCAGACGATCCAGTAACTGTTCTTATAGCTGCTTATAATGAGGAAGAAAGGATATTTAACACGCTACAATACCTTTCAAGTCAGGATTATAAAGGCAAGATCAATACCATTATTATTAATAACCGTTCAACCGACAATACCGTTTCGGAAACACTAAGGGCAAAGCAAGAACTAAACTTGAATATTGATATTGTCCATGAAGATAATCCAGGAAAATTCCATGCTTTAAATAAAGGATTACAGCACGTTACGACTCCGTATGTAATTACATTAGATGCAGATACATTATTGCATCCATCAGCGATTCGTTACCTTGTCGCTCGAATTAAAAGCAGTCCTAAAGATATATGTGCAGTGGCAGGTTCGATTCTTGTTAAAAATAGTCGAGAGAACATATGGGCTAAAATACAGGAATGGGATTACTTTTTAGGCATTGCTTCTATTAAAAGGCTGCAAGGCTTATATCAGGGGACACTTGTTGCACAGGGGGCCTATAGTTTATACAAAACCTCGTGTATCAAGGAAATAGGTGGATGGCCTGACGCAATTGGTGAGGATATTGTTTTAACATGGAGGCTTTTACAAAAAGGATGGAAGGTTTATTTTGAACCCTTAGCAGTAGCTTTTACGGAAGTACCTGTTCACTTTAAACACTTTGTTCGTCAACGCTCCCGTTGGGCCAGGGGAATGATTGAAGGACTAAGGGAAATTAAACCATGGGAACAATCCCAAGTATACACAAAATATTTAACCTTTATTAATTTGATTATGCCTTATCTGGATTTCACCTACACCTTCTTTTGGATTCCTGGACTTATTCTCGCATGTTTTGGTCATTATTGGATTGTTGGACCGATGACTTTGCTTGTTTTGCCGCTTACCTTAATTAGCTATAGCTTACTTTATTTCTTTCAAAAGAAATATGTTTTTAAACCATTGAATTTACGGGTTCGCAAAAATTTCCTTGGCTTCCTTTTGTTCGTTCTTTTTTATCAAATGATTATGTCACCTGTTTCAGCATACGGATATATACAGGAAATGTTTAAACTACAAAGGGTATGGAAATAAAGTTTTAAAAGTACACAACTTCAGTTGAAATGATAACTACTTATTATATAGTAAAGCCACACTGTCGAACTGTAATCTTAAAAACAGACGCTAGAAGAAAGAACCTATGCACTGAGAAGGTTGAATCTCTGTCAATAGATTGGACACAATGAATCGAGAGAATCACGCTATTTTTCGGTACGTACGTTCGCATTGGTTGGGCGTAACATATCCGATGGAAGAGTGGATTCGCTTTCCATTGTAAAAACATGCAATGTACTCGAAAATACGCTTCTTTGCCTCAGCTCGTGTTGAAAAGGTTTCGAGATACACAAGTTCTTTCTTCAGTATACTGTGAAAAGATTCGATGCAGGCGTTGTCATAACCGTTTCCCTTGCGGCTCATGCTGCCCTTCATGCCATACTTCTTGAGACGTTCCTGATACTCGTGTGAGGCATATTGGCTGCCCCGGTCAGAATGATGCAGGACTTCGTCCTGCGGCCGTTGACGGCGATAGGCCTGATCTAGCGCCTCCAATACAAGTTCTTTCGTCATCCGTTTATCCATGTGCCAACCGACAATCTTTCGTGTATACAGGTCCATGATGCTCGCTAGATATAGCCAGCCCTCTTTGCTAGGAATGTATGTAATGTCTGCCATCCACACCTGATTGGGTGCCTGGGCGCTAAACTTCTGAGCGAGTACGTTATCGTAAACCGGTAGGTTGTGCCTGGAGTTGGTCGTGGCCTTGTACTTCTTGACGGTACGGGATTTCAAGCCAAGCTCTTTCATGATACGGGCCACCGTTTTCTCTGACACCTGAACGCCCTGCTGCCGTAGGGTTAGAGTAACCTTCGGGCTTCCATAGAGACGGCGTGACTCTAAGAAGACACGACGAATCTGCACCTCCAGCCTGTTTCGGCGCTTGCTTCGCTCACTTTCCTTGCGTATAGTCCATGCATAGTATCCGCTTCTGGAAACGTTGAGGACAGCGCACATCTTCGCGACACGGAGTTTGAAGCACTCATCCGAATGGACGGCAGTGGCAAGCTGTGCACTGCTGACATCACACAGCTGGAACGAGAATGGCAGGCAATCTCGGAACAATCCGGAACGTTGCGTATTTGGCGAGATAACGTAGTGCTTACGGTGTCTGCCGATTATTATGATCAATACCTGCTGGAGAAGTTGGACGAACTGAAGGCGTCCATCGACGATAACGGCTTTCTACGCTCTGCCCGTTTGATTGGAGTGGCGATTGCTTATTGCGAGCAGTATATCGGAGCTTCCTATTTTGAATACCGACTGAGAGAGTTGATCTACGATGGTATTCTAGAAATTAAGGGTATTCCTACGGCGATGAGATTTTATAGTATCAAACGCAAACGGCGCACTGAAAGCGAACTTTCGGTCTGCATCGATGAGCCATCCTCATAGAACAGTAAGAATAAAAAATACACCACAAAATGAATACTTACTCGTAATACCAAACGATAGAAAGAACTCTATAATGAACAAACGAGTGTAGAACGTACCTTTGCCCGGTTAAAAGAACAACTATATCGTCGCATCCAAGCGTTCCACTAACGTATCTGTTAGTGGAACTTCATTTTTCTGTTTCGTGAGAATGCATTTTTGTATGGATGGACAAACTCTATTACTTCATACATACGGTGAACGTAATAAAAATTATGAAGAAGGAAATGCTTTTCTTTAATTTCATGGATGCTACAGTTTTTTTCTTAATATGGTACTATCCTTTTATGGATTCTAACTATTCGGCACAACATTCCTTACAAGAGACGTTGAATACCATGGCTCTTTTCAAATCTTTGTCTTCCTGCATCGCGATCTTCTCCAAGATTTCCGTAATATGTTCATCCTTCAAAGCTTGGTCATCGCCAAGCTTATACGGCCATTCTTAGAACGAAATCATTATCGCCTTTTCTTGTTGTTTCTTCCGCCGTATTCACTAGAGTTGAATCCGATTGAAAAAGTATGGGCATGAATAGGGAGGGCATGGTGTTAAAACATTAGCTCAGTTNGCTTGATGATTTGCTCGACATCGTGCAGCTGCAGGACAATCTTATTATGCTTCAGAAGGAGCCCTTGCTCATTCAATCCGTCGCTTCTGGTGTCATCGGCATGCTCCAATTTATGACTAACGGCAAACCCGTTCAGCTGAAAATAGAGATTGCAGAATCCATGCCACCTGTCTTGGCAGATGAGAAAAGACTTGTACAAATTTTATTTAATTTACTGCATAACGCGCTTAAATACACCGAAGAAGGGACGATTACCATGTCCGTCGAGATCCAGAACGGACAGGCTGTCATCCATGTGTCCGATACTGGAGCCGGCATGGATGAGGAGACACAGGCTCGTATATTTTTACCCTATGAGCAAGGGTCCCATGGAATAACCGATGGAAGAGGACTGGGTCTTGGTTTAAGCATATGTAAGCAGTTGGTAGAGCTGCATGGCGGTGAACTAACAGTCCATTCCGAACCGGGTAAAGGGTCCGTATTCAGTTTTGTGCTTCCGCTGGCCGCTCCATCAGACCTCCCATCCGTGCAAAACCAGCCTCAGCAGCAGTCTGACACAAACGAGGAAGTAGCGGTCAGCTCAAGCTTTTCGGATGCGTTAACTAGCGCATGGCCGCTGCAATCCTCATTATCATCCTTTACCGATGGGAAAATAAACATCTTGGCTGTTGATGACGATCCCGTCAACCTGAAGGTGCTCGTCAGCATCCTCTCGATGGAGTCATACAACATCAGGTCAGTCACATCAGCCCGAGAAGCGCTGGAATTGCTTAGCACAGAGCGATGGGATTTACTGATTGCCGATGTTATGATGCCACATATGTCTGGATATGAGCTGACACGGAGGGTAAGGGAACAGTTCTCTATTTCGGAGCTTCCGGTTTTGCTGCTGACGGCACGTAGTCAGCCTACAGACATCTACGCCGGATTTTTATCCGGAGCCAACGATTATGTCACCAAACCCGTCGACGCTCTGGAACTNGTCACCAAACGACGCTCTGGAACTAAAATCCCGTATCTGGTCGTTAGCAACATTAAAGCAATCCGTCCATGAACGATTGCGCATGGAGGCAGCCTATCTACAGGCGCAAATTCACCCTCACTTCCTGTTCAACACGCTAAACTCAATTATGGCGTTAGGTGACATTGATACAGAGAAGATGCGCAGACTTGGTGATGCTTTTGCATCTTATTTACGGGTCAGCTTTGATTTCCTGAACTCGGGGGAACTGGTCACCCTTTCTCATGAACTAGAGCTTGTCAGTGCCTATCTATATATTGAAAAGGAGCGATTCGGAGAGAGGCTATCCGTCATATGGGAGGTTGATCCAAGCATTGATGTATTTCTTCCTCCACTTACGATCCAGCCGCTGATTGAAAACGCCGTTAAACACGGTATTCTTAGTCAAGTCAAGGGTGGTACAGTTCAACTCCGAATTACCCGTCAGGATGGTTCCACGCTTTTTGAAGTAAGGGACGACGGCAAAGGTATGGAGCAAGAAAAGGTTCAGCAACTACTGAATCTGAGGATGATAGACAAAAGCGGCATTGGACTGTCTAATACGAATCGACGTCTGACGCAAATGTACGGTAAAGGCCTGTCCATCCATAGTAAACTAGGCGAAGGTACAATGGTGTCATTCGTCATTCCAGACCCAAATAAGCAGGGAAATTTAAGGGCTACATAAACAATTGTACACAAAAGATTAAGAAGGATTTTTTCTTTCTTATCAAGCAAAAAATGATAAGCGACAATAAAATCATATTAAAATTTTATAATGAACTGTATTCTACTCTTAAAAGCACTCACTTTATACTTGAAAATAAGTTGTCTGCTGACGAGATAAAAACCTTTATCTACTAGTATAATGGACGTACAAACCGTTCTGGCTTAAACATCAATAAAAACTATAATATCGGTCCATTCTCTAGCAGAAGAGATTATATTGTTTTCGATCAAGATAATTTTGTTAATCTTCAAAAGCAGGCGCAAGATGCTAAAAAAGGGCTTTAGGCTGAGAAGTAAAGAGGAAACTCCCTAGTTATTTAAACTATCACCCGAATAATGGATACTTTGAAAAAAGTCCTTTATTCGGGCTTTTTTTGTGAGGAAAGGACAAAGATATCAGTATATTCAACTAAATCAATACAAACGTTACCTAATAAAATCAACAATGAAGCGGCTTCTTATTCTCATACCAGGCCCTTATATTAGCACTTACAGTTACCCCCATTTCCTGTTCTAACCTTGAAATTAGAAGCCAATACTGTTCTTCCATCCTGCCCCTATACCCTAATGAATCATAAAGTTGCATCAGGGTAAAGTAACTTTCCTCGTTATCAGGAAGTAGCTGTTGAATGCGTTGGTTAACCTTGATTACACCTTGCCATCTCCCTTGTTCCATATAAAACTGGCTCAAATCTTGTGCATGCCGGAGCCACAACAGCCGAAGGCGCTCTCGTTCCTGTTCTGCCCACATGTACTCATAATCTCCGAGATAATCTCCTTTATACAGCTTCAAAGCCTGCTCGTGCTGCGCGACATTATGAAGATCGATTGGGCCTAATTGTTTAACCTTATTCTCCCACTCCTCCGTATCTATTCGCACCTCTCCAACAGTAAGCCTGTACCCAGCCTCTAAATCCCCGCTACTAATAGACACCGCTTCCATCCTGTTACTTTTTAAAGTTTGGCGGATATGGTAAGCCGTTGTATAAAGTTGCTTCGCTGCTCTATCCATCTCAAAATCCGGCCACAAAAGCTCAATTAGCGTATTTCTATCAATCACCCGTTCCCGATGATGCAGCAAATAGGTAAATAGCTCCTGTGCCTTGCTCGTCCGCCATTTGACAGTTTGAGCTTCCTCACCAGGAAGTTGAAATCGTAACTGGTTAAAACAACAAATAAACGGGGGCTCCAATTCCTGTTTGTTGTCTTCTCCAGTCTCTATTTTCTCCCTTAACCGTTGTACTGTTTTCTGTAGGCGACTTGATTGAATAGGTTTCATAACATAATCTAGGGCATACATCTCAAACGCTTGTACTGCATATCGATCGTAAGCGGTCACAAAAACAATTTCTATACTAGGAACCAATTCCTGTAGTTGCTCTCCAAGTTTCAACCCACTAATTTCGGGCATATGGATATCAAGAAACACCGCATCGGGCTGAAGTTTTTTTATATCCTCGACAACATGAGCCGGATCCGAAAACATTCCAATCACCTGAATACCACTTACATCACATTCCAGCGCTTTTCGGAGTTGTTGTAAAGCCAATCGTTCATCATCAACCAATATCACTCTCATCAGGGGTACCCCTCTCTTACACTTTAGTTTCTATTCTATGATGATCCTGATTACAGTACTTTATTAATTAAGCACTTTAACAAAAAGCCACCACCGCCGACATTGTACAGGCAGTGGTGGCTTTTTACTTGTTAGTCAATTAAATTGTTCGTTTTTAATACTCTTTTCATAAGTGCAGCAGCTTCTGCTCGAGTCATGTTGCTTTTTGGACTCAACAATTGCTTGTCATCTCCTTTGAGAATACCAGCCGAAATCATACGAGCTACCGCCTCTTTTGCCCAAGTAGAGACATCTTTGGCATCACCATACTCAGAAAGCTTCGCCTCTATCTCTGATGCACTCATGGAGCTTTGCGGCTTAATCAAGTTGTACGCACCAGCAATCATCACGAAGCCTTGCTCTCTTGTAATTTGCTCTTCACCGTGGAACTTACCATCGTTGTACCCAGCTACGATCCCGAATTCATTTGCAATGCTTACAGCATCATGGTACCAAGCCGAAGCAGGAACGTCACTGAATACATTCGACGTTGTATTCTGACGCAACAGGCCTAGCCCCGTCGCCACAATCGTAGCAAACTCAGAGCGGTTTACATTACGATTTGGCGAGAACGTATTATTTCCTGTACCTGCAAGATCCAATCTTGCTGCGATATCATTAATATCTTCTTTCGCCCAATGATTCTTCACGTCACTGAAATCTTTCGGATTCCAGATGACAGAGTAATTGGCATGGCTATGCAGGTCATTAATTTGAGCATAATAACGGTCCCCAATTTTCGTAACAACCGTTGGCACATGGAACACGGTACCGTCTGGATTTACGACTACGCCTGTTGTAATCCGGTTCCGGTCCACTCCCTCAGGCAATGCAATGTATTTTGTAGCATATCCGTTTAATTCTCCAGCTTTAACCGTCTGACCCTGATTCGTAAACGTTGCCTCCAGATTAACCGGATTTACAAGTAATTCATATCCACTTTCTTTCGCTACATTGTGAGCCTGTTCAGTTAACGTATCCGAAGAACGTTGAATGTGGATATTTACCATAATATCGCTAGGCTTTGCACCGTTAAATTGTTTCTCAATCGCATCCAAATTTAATTGTGCACTAGGAACTGGATAGCTCGCCAGCGGGCTTTCAATCTTCAGGCTAGAATTCGTATCCGCAAGTTTTTTAACTGCCCCTACGGTTAAACCCTGAACCTCAACTGTACCATCATTCGGAACGCTAATTTTCAAATTCTGTCCCTTTTCTTTTGCAAGAATGGTAGACAATTGTTCCGGATTAATAGTTACTTTCGTGTTTGTGCGCTCTCCGTCTTTGGTTGTCGTACCTGTTGCAAACGGAGTTTCCGTATTGTCTACGGTTGTTTTAATACCGGTAGGTGTCCCAGTGTTCGTATCCGTATTTGTATTGGTGTTTCCACCTCTATCACTTCTGTCTTTACTGCTTCCACCGCTACCACCGCCGGAGCTAATTCGGCTCAGTCCGTTTCTTGCTGATGTTAATGCATCTAGTGCCGCCTTCACTTGTGTTTGCGTTGCATTCGGATCAGTTAATATTTTGTTTGCTTCTGTCAATGCATCCTGCAGCGTTTTCCAGCTTGCTGATGTATAGTTTGCTTCCTTCAGGTTCTCACCATTAATTTCAGTCACTTTTGCTTGCAGGGCACTCTTGTCGACTGTACCAACTGGAGTCAGTCCAGTTCTTGCTGCTGTCAATGCTTTTAGGGCAACGTCGACTTTCGCTTGGCTTGCATCCGGATCTGCTAATACACTGTTAGCAGTGTTTAGTGCTGATTGTAATGCCTGCCAACTATCTGACGTATAATCAGCTTCCTTCAAATTTTCTCCATTAATCGCATTCACTTTCGCTTGTAAAACGGTTTTATCGACTGTAGCCGGAACTGGTTTTAACCCATTTCGAGCTGTATCTAAAGCTGCCTTAGCAGCATCTACATCTGCTTGAGTCGCATCTGGATCGTTCAATACTGTTCGAGCTACTGTCAGTGCGTCCTGTAGAGTCTGCCAGCTTGCTGGCGTGTAATCTGCTTTCTTCAGATTCTCGTGATCGACTTCAGCTACCTTCACCTGCAAGGCTGCTTTGTTTACTCCATCCGGAATTGATGGGACTAATCCCTCAAGTGCTGTCTCCAGTGCTTTTAACGCTCTATCTACTTCTGCTTGATTCGTAGCCGGATCGTTTAATACTGTTTGAGCTACGGTTAATACGTCCTGCAGAATTTGCCAGCTTGCTGGCGTGTAGTCCGCCTCGTTCAGGTTTGCATGATTAATTGCACTCACTTTTGTTTGCAAAGCTGATTTGTCGACTGAATCGACTGGAGTTAATCCAGTTCTTGCTGCTGTCAATGTGCTTAGCGCATTTTCAACTTCTGCTTGTGTAGCATTCGGATTACTCAATACATTGTTAGCAGCCGTTAATGCTTCTTGTAACTTTGTCCAACTTTCTGGTGTATAATCTGCTTCTTTCAGGTTTTCACCGTTGATTTCATTCACTTTTGCTTGTAAAGCACTCTTGTCGACTGAACCAACTGGAGACAATCCATTTCTTGCTGCTGTCAATACGGTTAGCGCATTTTCAATTTCCGCTTGTGTGGCATTCGGATTACTCAATACATCGTTAGCAGTCTTTAATGCTCCTTGTAGCTTGGTCCAACTTTCTGGTGTGTAGTCTGTTTCCTTCAGATTCTCACCGTTGATTTCAGTCACTTTCGCTTGCAGTACGGATTTATCCACGGTCGTAACTTCAGTTGTAACTGCAAAGGTAAAATACTTGTGATTATCCAGTGGTATATTAGCGACATAATACTCACTACCGTTCACATTTTGCTCTGTAAGCAAAGTTTGTGTCGCACCACTAAAGTCTGTATCATTATCGCTAACGAGTAGTTTGACACTATCCCCGGTAGTAATCTCGCTCTTCGGAATGGCCACTTGTACAGCACCAACACTATTCGTGTTTTGTACTTTCCAGACACGTTGCGCATGGTACAAATTCTGACTTCCGACCTGCCGATCAAATGTCAAATCTTTTCCATTATCGCCCCAGATCAAATATTGTTTATCGCTACTAAACGTATTGGCATTCTCTTTATTGGAAGCAGCAATCGAACCAAGGCCAATCGTCACTTGTGTACCATCATTGATACTGAGGCTTTGTTTCTGATTAAGTCCTTCTACATCGTCACGCCCAATGCCTGCGATGTTGTTCTTGTAGGTTGCATCTGCTGTCCATACAACACTGCTAGCTGTATCAACATAATCACTAGCACCGTTATTTAGTGTGATGCCATATTTTACAGCAAGATAACTTTCAATCTTATTCCTATCAACATTAGTGCTATGATCGAAGAGAATTATTTCAGCAACCTCACCGTTAAGATGCTGCCAGTTACCAGGATTATTAGCACCATCCCCCCCTCCGATCATTGGGGTAAATGTAACCGACTCAAAACCGCCATTTTTAGTAATCGTTTGATTTTTCCCATCCAGTCTACCCACTGGGGAATTTTTTTCACTAATATCGAATGCTACCAAATGATATCGGCTAGCATCATTAAATTTGAATATATGATAGGTATAATTCGTGCCATTTCCAACACTAAGTCCGCCCTCGTTGGCAAAAATAGCAGCACTATAATGGGCCATTTTTTGTGTCGAGCCCACCATGTTTCCTGTTGATTTGAATACAGCATACCCATCCATGTACGTAATCGGCTTGTCACCAGCTAGATTCTGATTTGGCAATGTTGTTTTAGGTGCAGTGTTCGTAAACTTCACGACAGGATTAAAATTGACACCGTTTTCCTTCTTCTCTGGTGCTCCTGTTACAGTAAAGGTATTCGTACCTGTCCGATCCTCCCAACCTGCCAGAGACACACTATCTGACGTAGTGGTAGCATCTTCTGCTTTCAACCATAAATTTGCATTACTTACCCCACCTGGGCCAACGACAGAGGCTGACACTTCCCGTGGTACTAATGTACCAGAGAAACTCCCTGCAACTAATGCAAAGACGAGTGACACAGAGAGTCGCTTCATCCAGTGGTTCTTCTTTCTTCGTGTTAACATGACTTCCCCCTTACCAAAAGTTATTTAGAATCACAATATATTCTGATTTCCTCCCCCCCTATATCAAAAAAAATTAGAAATCCATCTAGTTAATTTTTTCTGATAGATTTCAATTAAAACTTCTCCAAATTCAGTATAATAATCCGATATATACAAAACATATACAACAACACTCAATTATATAAAACTTTATACCTGTCATTTAAAACTGCAAAATTCAATTTTGCTGAAAAAAACTTTCTGGTACTATGAAAATTACGGTCACTAAAATTGTTGACGAGAGTACGTTTAAAGCGAAAGTAAATGGAAAGGAAGAAAGCATCTGCTGATCGGTGTTGACACTCCTGAGACTATCCATTCAAACAAACCAGTACAACGGTATGGCCCAGAAGCCTCCGCTTACACGAAAAAACGTTTAGAGAGACAACGGTTGACACCCCTGTATATGCCACTAACCACAACTACCTTCGCCATTCGTGACCTGAACGTTATCCATACCAAATGCACATAAAAAAAAGCGAGTTATCCATTTGAATAAACTCGCTAATTTAAATAAAAAAGACGACTTACTATAAAAGTGAACTGTAACCCGAATAATGGACACTTAAAAAAAATCCGTTATTCGGGTTACAGTTCAAGCGTACAGGAAATCGGCTTTTTCTATGTAAAAAATCGCTTAGCGTAGGAAAAATCGGTTTTTTAATGCCAAAAAATTAGAAATCTCTTTTCTTTTTAAGGATAAAAAACAGAATCATTATCATAAAAAGGCAGTATACATATACCCACACAAAAGGTAATGCGATTTGAAAGCTAAAATGTATATTGTCCCCAAGATTTAAATTTGAAAAGACTTTAGAAAACGGCGGTAAAATCCACAATATAGGATGAAGTATAGAAGGTAATTTAGCTTCTATGCCATTGTAGGATACAGATAAAATTAAAAGTAAACTAACACCTCCCCACGAGTCCATGGTTCGAATAACAAGGGATTTGCTGAAAAGCGTAGCTATGAGAATCCCTAACAAGGAAAGTGTTATGTGGCTTAGAAGAGATAAAAAAATATGTAAAAATTGAACAGGCTTATCAAACATATCAAAAATAATAGGATAAACTACCGCAAAAATAGAAAGTAATATGGTTATAATCCATGTTGAGATAATTTTACTTATATAAACTTTTGCTACGCCTCCCGCATGCAGTATTGTTACCTGATGCTGAATAGAGTCTTCTGTGTTAAACAAGCTCATGCAAAGCCATGCAGAAAGAAAATATAGGGACATACACGTAATGGCGTAACTATCCATAATAGGATTTGGAGCATACGTATAAAAAACGCCAATCCATATGATATAAATAGAGACTTGCGGAATGTAACGATAAGAACGTATGTAATCGCATAATACATATCGTATTAAAAATGGCATGCTAACCTCCCTTATATGAAACAATGCCGTTTACTCTCTATTATTAAGTTTGAAAGATTTCATTTATTTTACGTTCATAGTGATCGTTCTGGTGCTTAGTGACAGAACATATAGAAGCTCCCCAACATAGAAGTTGAACAATAAGCCTGTCACTATAACTAGGGACAACTTGCATACGCCAAACGTCTTCTGTTAGGCTTATATATTCTGTAACTCCATCTACATCTCTTAATAGATCACATGCTTTACTGTCATGCCATCTACATTCAATAATCATGTAATTATCTATCTCTTCCCGAAGCATAAAATCCTCTTTTATCTTTTTACCCTCTAAAATAATAGCCCTATCAGCCACTTTTCTTAATAAATCCATTTCATGGCAGGTAAAAATGATTGCCATTCCGCTTTTTTTCAAAGATAGAATCTGTTCTATGAGATGCTGTTGTGTAGTAATATCTAGACCGGACAAAGGCTCATCCAGAACGAGAATATCGGGTTCGTGAAGTATAGCTTGCATAATCCCTACTTTTTGTCTCATTCCCTTTGATAAATGGTGAATCCATAGGTTCTTTACAGCATCTAGTTGAAATTCGGAAATTAATTGAGGAATTCGTTTTTGTAAGTAGTAAGAGGATAGGCCTTGTATTTTCCCGAGGTGATATAAATATTCATCCGGAGTAAATCGTAAATTTTTAGGGAACTGTTCTGGGATATAACCAATCTTTAATTTGTCTCCTCTAATTTGCCTTACAAGGCCATCTGTAGCTTTACTTAAACCTAAAATAATCTTTAAAATTGTACTTTTACCAGAACCATTTTTACCTATATAAAAGTCAGAGGGAAATGGTGTTATTTATATCGTGCAATCGATAAAGACGGGCACACATTGGATATTCAACTTCGTAAAAAACGGGAGCAGCATGATGCTTGTACTTCTTCGCGGTTCACTTAAATCCGGTAAAAAGAACGGAATGCAGTTTAGTATGTGTAGCCAGAGGTGAAGCTGAATGATTGACATGCAGTATATATACGATTTTAAGGCAGAGATGGATATAATGAAGTTTGTAGGTAATTATAATGAAATAAAATCAATCCTTCAGCAGTACCCTCAGGAACAGTGGTCATATGAAATGATTTTAGCATATGCAAGGGCACTGAATTATCTGCAAGATTATTCTGATCAGACCAATCCATTTGAGCAAGCATATGGGCTGCTGCAAACTGTTTCTGATAAGGGAATTACGGACGCTGAATGGCATTTAATAATGTCTTCTATTAGTTTTAATCTACAACTTTACGCTGAGGCAGTAAAACATGCTAAACAAGCAAATACTATCATAGCTGGCTGTGCTGATGATATGCTTGCACTGTACTCACAATATGATTAGTAGAACGCTTCTGAAATAACGTTCATGTTCAACTATCGCTCTAACCCATGTTTCCATCGAGAAGGAACCCGAATTTAAGAGATACGTTAATATATTTTTACTTGAGTCGAGAACGTTGGGACGCAATCGGCAGTATTTTGTTACGCTAACAGGGTCGATAGTTCAATGAGGCAGTCTATAACTTTTACCTTATTATTTAGTTTAGATCCATGGATTGCTTCAATCTGACTTAGAGTCTAAAACTAATTTTCAAATAGCTAGTGATTTAGAAACCGGGACTCCTCTCTGTACCATAAGGTATTCTGCTCTAAAACTTATTTTCATTGAACACCACTGTGCAGAGATAATAAAGTTATTTGGAGGTAAGTAAAGTGTCGCAAATAGATGAATTACATAAAAAAATAGAGGGTCTATTAGCTGAAAGAGTTGTTGATGATGATATTGAGTATTTTGAAGAGTACAAGAAGATAACAGGAATAACAGATAAACAAATTGACGACTTTGAAAGAGATTTTAGCATTTCATTACCAACAGATTTTAAGGCGTTTTATAAACTTAAGGATGGCAGCGGTTATCCGCTTAATCTTTTGTATACTTCATATAAAGATAGTTGTATTCCATTTACATTGCTTTCCTTTGATGATATTAGAGATACTAAGAAATTTTTCTGCGATCGCGATAATTTAATGAGTGAATATTACAGCGATGAGGAAATTAGTAAGCTTGATTCTCGTATTAAGCCATATTTATTTAACAAGCGTTGGTTTCCTTTTGCACAGGTTGCAGGAGGGTCATTGTATCTAATGTTAGACTTTGACCCGACAGAACATGGTACAGTTGGGCAAGTTATCTTTTATGTACATGACCCTGATTTTGTATATTTTATAGCTCCAACATTTTCAGATCTTTTACAAGATACTATTCAAAATCTTGAAGATGATTGGTATGATGAATGCCGATAAAAATAAGCCAGCTTGTGTAAAAACACAACTATCAAAAATAATGGTACAAAACGTTTCGATTTTCTAGCGAATGTCAATCAATTTACCGTTTACGTTTAAAAAGACAGATTTCCCGCTACCTGTTGTTCCGGCAGCTAACATATGAGGCATTTTTGTTAAATCAGCATGTATAGGTTTCCCTTGAACATCTACCCCTAATGGGATGTATAAATTATGCCTGTTAGCTAAATAGCTTTTAGCTTCTAACATTCCTCTTAGGTTAACCATGTATGGACTTTTATTAGGCACTTCAATGCCAACAACATTAGTACCGGGAATGGGAATATATATGCCAATTTTTTCGGCCCGTAAAGCAGCTTGAAAATTATTTTCAAATCGTTTATACCCCTTGATGTTTAGGCCCTTTTGGGGTAACAATTCAAAACGGGTTACACGTGGTCCATTTGTTACGCCTACTTTGTTTTTTGATAGTCCGCTTTCAAGCTTTCTATCCAGCGACAAAAAGCTTGGAATCCCTGGCGTGTACTTCTGAAGGAAAAATCTTTTCCATACATCAGTCCTCGGTCATCCTGCGCTCGTGCCACATGGTTGTGCTTTGCGATGTCTACACCTACAATCAAAGTGATTACCTAAGTTTTGCCTGAATGTGCTTGCAAAATTCCAGAAATGAAGGTGCTACAATGATTGCATCATCAGGGTCGTAACTTTCTTCGTAATCCATATATTTAATTTCCCCTGTTTGGATATCAATCCAAAAATCATTATCCGCATGATTATCAGCAAAAGGGATATGAAATAGAACAAAGTTCTCAAAATCCTCAGAGTAGTCTATCCTCCTATTTTTTGCTCTTTCAATAGACATTGTGTAATAAGAATCATCCTCATCTTCGATTAACGGAATATGAAAAAAACTCCCAATTTCTATCGAGAAATAATCCTTGTTTGATATTTCATAAAAATTATCAGGGTAAATATATGCCCCTTTAGTAAACACTCCCCCATTTTTAGCAAGGTAAAACCTTATAAAATCTTTTTTTCCTGGAAACTCATCAGATACAATTTCATTTATTTTGGAAACTGATATCTCCTTCCAAGAATTCTCGAATAAAATATCGTTATTCAGAAATTCATTAGTGTTACATTTAGAATTGTTGTTCATTTAAGTTCCACATCCTACTTTTCCTTTTAATTTATTACTTCTTTTAGTTGCTTCCGCAACAGCTTCAGAGGAACCGTATTTAAAAACCTGTATCTTTTTTAAAGTCATCAGTGCCGCCGATATATGGGTGTTTATGATAATCTTCGTGTACAAATTGCATTTTGTCTTAGGGGCGGAATCTATATAATGGGCTCGATAATTTCTACCTGGATCATTCATTCCAGCTTTTTTCGCAAGTACGGCTCTATCATCAAAATACGATCCTGTTGCATCTACAGTAAAGGTACCGTGTGGATTACTTTGGCTTATAACTTCGGGGTGTATTCAAAAAGTTGAATTCTTGTCTAACCTTCTACATTACTTCCAAAAGCAAGATGTTTGCAAATCCTGAAAGCTGATTTCTTTATATATTATATTCAGTGTACGTTCTACCTTATCTTCCCCAACATAAGGAGCTTCGATTTGAAAGATTTCATATTTCCCTAAAGATTTATTTACTCTAAATTCTAACACCTTTGTTCTATCAAGGAGAATTACTCCATACTCCCAATCGAATTCATCAGATTTACATACATATACGAGAATATTTTTGGACTCTAGATATTTTTGGAAGTTAAATAAATTCGGAGAGTCTTCATAGAATTCAATCGCATGTAAATATCGTTTTCTTTCTGAAAAATACAACTTCAATTCAACTTCTTGAGCATTAAAAATTTCTATTAGAATGAGTTGGACAGCTTGGTGCTTGAATTCTTGACTGTACTTTTTTGCCATCGTAGACACCTCGATTTAGAATGATTGTCGCACTCTCGGTTCTGCGTGTCCAGAATTCAGTCTACCAACACTAATTTATTCGTAGCAACTGCGGATGCTGGATTCAGCCCTGTAAATAATAATGCAGGCAATGCTATCAGTCCACCACCCCCTACAACTGAATCAATGAATGAAGCTAAAAATCGAAAAACAATCAAAACAATTAATATCAATGGGTCTAAGTACAAATGCATTCAATCGACCTTTCCATAGTCACTATTAACCGTTGTAACGAATTAATCCAGAATACTACCACTACCTTATTCCCACAGTTATTTTGATTTAATTCCTGCACCACAAAGAGGTATTATAATTTTTTCATCTGGTGCCTTCTTATATTTTAAATAACCTGCATAGTTTGCAGCTGTTGTGACTTCAACATAGAAACCTTTATCAGCAAGCATTGCCCGTGCACTCAGAATCTCATCCTCTTTAATGTCAATAAATAAACCATTTGTTTCGCGTACAGCTTCTAAAATTTGTCTTGAGCGTGCTGGGGCTGCAATGGCAATACCTTCTGCTAAAGTACCTTTATTGGTTACAGGTTCTGCTATTTCTAGCCCATCTTCATATGCACTCATGAGAGGTGCACAGTTTGCTGCTTGGATTGCAACAATCTTCGGCATTTTTTCTATTAATTTGTTTTCAAATAACTCTTTAAAACCATTGTACGCACCAAGTACAAGTGTACCATTACCAGCTGGGATGATTAATGCATCTGGCACTCCTTTTAATTGCTCGTAAATTTCATAAGCGTACGTCTTAGTTCCTTCATAAAAATAAGGATTATACACATGACTTGCGTAAAAAACTTTTTCTTCGTCTACTGCTTTTTGCGCCGCAGCTGCAATGTCCTCTCGTGTACCATGAATTTCTTTAATCGTTGCTCCATGGGCTTTTATTTGAGCGATCTTTTTCGGTGAAGTTTCATCACTTAGATAAATATCACAGGCAATATTACAACGTGCTGCATAAGCTGCAATCGCCGTTCCTGCATTACCACTACTATCAGCAATCACCTTTGATACCCCTAATTCTTTCGCCTTCGTCATCAAAACAACGGCTCCTCGATCTTTAAAGGATAATGTAGGCATCATATAATCAACTTTTACATACGTATTTGGCTCCATAGGATCTAGAACGATTAAAGGTGATTGACCTTCACCCATTGTCACGGATTTCCATGTCTTAGAATCTTTTGCGAATGGCATGGTTTCAAAATAACGCCATAATGAGTTTGGATAGTTATTCCAAGCTGCAATATCAACTTTTGGGGTATCTTTTACTATGTTTAATACTCCGCCACATTCACATTTCCATATAGTTGGTGTAATATCATACTTTTTGCCACAACTGTTACAAATAAATTGTTCCATCATTGTATTAATCCTTTCGAATAATTTTTTATATAAATTAGATTTTTTTATACCAAATAAACAAAAAAATATAACTAAATATATGCAATGGCATCAATTTCAATTTTGAATCCAAAATGTAATTCATTAGTTGGTACAACGGTACGAGCTGGTTTATGTTCACCGAAAAATTCCTTATAAACAGCATCTACTTTATCCCATAATTTCACATCTGGAATATATAATGTCATACGCAAAATCTGCGCTTTTTTACTTCCAGCTGCTTCTACAATCATTTCCACATTTTTAAGTGCTTGTAATGTTTCTTCTTCGATGGTGCCAAATTTCTTCTCACGGGTTTCTGGATCAATGGCAAATTGCCCTGATACATAGACAGTGTTCTGATGAATTGTTGCTAATGCATAGTGTCCATTTGATTTTAAATTTCCTACTTCAAAGATGTTTTTCATTTGATTCTCCTTAACTTGATTTATTTTTGATTTCATCCAAATAACTATAAACTGTTACTTTGGAAATGCCTAACAAAGATGCGACCTTCTCAACAGATCCTTTCATTAAAAAAATGCCTTTTTCGTCCATAAATCTTATTAATTCAATCTTTTCATGGCGTTTCATGACTGGATGTACACTGTTTTGAATGATTTGTTGAATCAATTGATCCACTATTCCTTCCACATTTTCAATATCATCATCTGATTTTGTTTCATTCTCTTGAACTTCAACTTGTGTTGAAAGAAAAGTATTCATAAATTGTTGCATTTGATTCAGTGCTTCAACATCAAAATTTATGCAGAAAGCACCAATCACTTTTTGCTTGGAATCACGTATTAATGAAGTCGAAGAACGAATAGTACGCTTATCTTCTGTTACAAATGTATAACCTGCAAGATAATCTTCTTTAAAGTCTTCTGATCGTAATACAGTCTTCACTAGGTGATCAAATGATTGACCGATTTCTCTTCCTGTAACATGGTTATTTACTGTAAACATTACAGATGCTTGAGGGTTCGTCAAATCATGAATAATAACTTCACAGTTCGGTCCAAACATTTTTGCAGTAGATTTTGCTAAAGGGATAAAACTTTCTAATACTTTCTTACTTTCTTCCATCTCTAACTACCTCAACTTTTTTATAGTCTATGTTATTGTATATTTTTTTATATAAAAAAAGCAACATGTATACTTTTTTATATATTTTTTAAAAAAATCTCTTTCAAGGACTTGCCAATCTCCTAAAAATAAAGAGCCCTTCATAGTTATATGCATCTGGTTTGATAAATCGACAAACTTTTGTGGTAGGAGGTAAGAAAAGACGGAGAAAATCAGAGACTAGAAAAAGACACACTGGCCTTTATTCTGCCGGAGCGCAGGGCGCATCCAACCTCTTCTTTTTTCTGAATCGCCTACTTCCAACCACGTTATCATGTCAAAATATCAGGTGTAACTTATATAGTTGATTAGAGGGACTTTCTTTAACTAACTTCTAAACACATGCGAGATACAGTAACACCACATATGATTTCTTTTGTTAATCGTCGGCATATAAATGAATCAATTTCATAACTCAAAGATTACAACAAATAATTCTTATTTTTAAAGAACTTTAAAACCACCTACTAGATTAACTCGTAGGTGGTCACTGCGTTTCTTAGTCTAAAATTAAACAAATTTATTATCTCTGCACAATCGCTACCTTCTCAATAGAGTAAACCTTATTGATAAAAAATAGACTGAACGGTAAAAACCGATCAGTCTATAAATAATTATCTTCCTCCACTAAAGCGTCCTTTAGTCATAATGAACGAAACGGCCCCACTTCGCTTACCGTAGATTGCACTTGGCAACAATGGTAGTGTTCACCTCTACAAAAACCAAATGTAGAGCTACAAACGAAAGGAGCCGATTAGTATGAAGGATGTACAAAAATTTGTGGGTTTAGACGTATCAAAAGAAATGATTTCAGTTGGCGTGGCGGAGGCAGGACGTGGAGAGCCTCGCTTTCATGGAAATATTCCCAATCAACCAGAAGCGATTNTTATGGAATCGTTCCTTTTATCTATGGGTATCGATTGTATTGTGGTGGCCCCTACTCTTATCCCCCGTCGAGCTGGGGATCGTGTGAAAACCGATCGCAGAGATTCCCTTAGATTAGCTCAGCTTCTTCGAGCTGGAGAACTAACGGCTGTATGGACTCCTGATGAAGATCACGAAGCGTTACGTGATTTGATTCGTACACGGCATGATACAAGAGAAGACTTACAACGAGCCCGTCAGAGATTGAATCATTTCCTGCTTCGGCATGATATACGTCCAGCTCAAGGAACACGGAATTGGTCCGTCAAACATCGGGACTGGCTCAATACCCTTACGTTTGAAAAGTCATCCTTACGGATTGTATTTCAAGAGTATCTTCATACCATTCACGAAGTAGAAGAGCGAATGAAGCGAATCGAAGCCCAAATTCACGAGGAAGCGATGCNATAAATCCAATTGATGTCCTATGCAGGTCTGGTTCCAAAGGAATATTCCAGCGGATTAAGTCGTTGGCAAGGTTCCATTACGAAAATCGGAAATGCCCAGATTCGTCGTGCCTTAGTGGAGTGTGCCTGGGCCTACCGTCATCGTCCATCCTTGAAAGGAGAACTTCTGAAACGGCAAGAAGGACAAGATCCTGAAGCACAGCGGATTGCTTGGAAAGCCCAACATCGTCTTCATAAAAAGTATCATCGAATTACTTCCCGTGGCAGAGGTGGTAAACACGCCGCCGTCGCGGTCGCTCGAGAATTGATTGGGTTTATTTGGGCTATTGGATGTGCCATAGAGAAGAAAAAACTCGAAGAGTTTAACACTGCTTAATCGTCTACGTAGTCAACAATCCCTTATCTTTTAAACTAAAAAGAGAGATTTTGAAGGTTTGGCTCGAAGGCAAAGCCCCGGTAAGGAGAACCCTCATGTTCAACTATGCACTAGGTGTTTCACTACCGAACGTGCGCCGTTAGTCCGAGGCAGCTCCGTGACGGATAGGATTGAAATGCGGTATCCAACCCGCGCATATCAGACTGTTAACCACCGTCAGCGTCCTTTGCCTTCGTGCCAAGATTTTAAGATTTCCTTCCTTCAACTTTTAAAAGTATATTCTTTCTCGGCTATTCGTTTGTCAAGGGAAAGAGCGCCCTTGACAAACACAGCGCGAAAGAATGACGGGTCTGTAAGTTGAGCAACGGATAACTATGTCCATAAATGAAGCAAAAACCTAATTAAAAACCCTTTAGTTGTGGGGCCTTGACAGTTTCGTTCATATCAGTTGAATAAGAACATTACCCAAATTTAAGCTTCTATATCAATAGAACGATAAAATGACTTTAAATACATAAAAGAAAGTTAGGTAAGACTTGTAAGTTTATTTAATCGATTTTCCAGTAGTTCTTTCCATTCGTTAGCTAATTCTTGAATATCCAACATTCTTCTTATGCCTTCAACATCCTTTTGCTTATGAAAATAAATCTCATTTCCATAAAGAATGGATACCTGCTTTGGATGTGATTCTAATAATGCAATTTTAGAATCTTTTCGAACCATACCTTCTTCTAATACACGACATAAATAACCTGTAAAACCTGTTTGTACCATCCTTTTGAGAAGGGAAGGATTATTTGTTCTCTTTGTAATCGTACTACATGGAATTCTACCTTGAGTTACTTGTATAACAGCATCGCCAAGTTGAAAAATGTCTCCAATATAAATATCTCTTTCCAACATGTTTGTTACAGTTAAATTCTCTCCAAAAGTTGAAGATGGTAAAGGATTATTGAATTCTTTCTCCCAAAGCAAATAATGCTCATACGGATATACACATACAGCACGGTCGGGACCCCCATGATACCGTAAGTCCGCAACTCCATCTCCTCGAAATCCTTCTTTTGTTAAGAAAGCCTCTTCAGTTGTTTGTTTACATATTCCCGTATCTATTTCTTTACCATTCCCATACTTCATTTTTTTTGGTAATCCTATTGAAAAATTTTTCAGTTCAACAACTTTATTATTTTTCATTATTATGTACTCACTTTCTATTATTCATTATAGCTGATTATGATTAAAATTTTTCCATTTCAAAATCCATTTGCATGAAGACTTTTACTAACCTTTTTATACTTAAGTATAACAAACTTTACAATCTCAGATTTACATAAATAATCAATTGTTTCCCTCAACAATCTAGCCTTTTAATGGACCAATTTTATTGTCATTTAACGTCTAATTCTTCATTTCTGGTTTTGTTTTCCATAGTGACCCCTCAATCCGCGAATCGTTTCCGTACCCCTTATAGTCAGCGCATATATATTTTGTCTGTTTCATTTTTACAGTCAATGACGTGAGCACTTGCGTGTCGGGTACTGTCACTTGCCTGTGAAGTCTATGCCATAGGTGTAAAAAAGACGGCAGTAAGGGAAAAGACGAGCTTTTTCCTTAAGTGTTCCAGAATTCCCTCTAAAGTGAACTCCAGTTTATTCAATTTACACATCCGAATGAAAAGCCTCTAGAAGAACATCTTCCAGTGTATGTCTAAAGCTTAACTTGATGGTGGTGTGGTGGGGGACCCCTACAATAATAAACGTATTCATTCGACAGCAGAGTACTTTTCGCCTTCTGAATACGAACATATGCAATTTAAAAACGTAGCGTAACATGGAATTTTTGTATCTATTTTATTGACCTAATATCCCTTCGAATTTCGACGAAAACTAAGAAGTCGATCCTAGATGTACATGCACAGCTCATGGACGGAACACGTATCAACATTGAGATTCAACTTTCCAATAAGCATGACATGGAAAATCGAACACTTTATTATTGGAGTAAGATGTTTACCAATCAAATGAAGGAAGGTATGTAGTACAGTGAGTTGAACAAAACGATTACGATTAATATTTTAGATTTTCGATATCTTCACCAGTTAAAAGATTTCCACTCCACCTTTCATTTGTATGATTCAAAACATCAACATCGTTTAACAGATGCAATGGAGATTCACTTTATGGAGCTACCAAAGCTTCTGGTTACATAGCGGAACGAAGAAGTAAATCCAAAAGAAGATCGCCTGGTTCGTTGGCTTTTATTCTTGAGGCTTCAGAGGATGAACATATCACGGAAATCTTGGAGGAGATCACGGTGCAGGAAGACAAAGATTTGAAAAGAGCCATGGATGAGTGGGAACGTGTAAGTCAGGATGAGTCTGTTCGACTCGCTTATGAGGCCCGAAGAAAAGCGGTTCTAGATGAACAGTCTGCAATGAAAAAAGCAAAAAAGATGGAGAAAAAATTGCTTCTGAAAGGATTGCCCTGAAGATGATTGAGGAAGGACTGGAAGATGACTTTATTAGTCGCCTTACTGGATTATCACCACAAGAGGTTCAAAAACTACGTACTCAATAAATATGGTATATAACCTAAAGAGCTGCAATCTTTGTTGGTACAGCTCTTTTTCTCTTTTGTTTCACCATTCCGATGTTTTCTGAATGGTTACCATACCTATGTACTGCTTTTATTTCGCATTTTGAAATTAATTAAATTCATTTCAAAAAATTTTTTCAGAAATAATGTGGAGGAAAAAGGAGGAACGTCTCCCCTATAGGCGTGGTGACAGGACAGTTGCTCTAGTCCACAGGATAAATCACATATTTTTACTAATGTTACTCTGAAAAATGTTCAAAGAGTGTTATCCAGCGTGGCTGCTTCAAGCGTCACCTGTAACTAAAAGGAACATTTTTGTGACGGTAATTGCATAAGTCTACTTTATAAAAAGTAGCGATAAACTTTTGATATTATATGTTTTATGATAATAAAGTTAAAAACTTCAGTCATTCTATTCCACGATCGGACCATTTTATGGAATAAGGGAAGGGATTTTTAAGAATTACATAGAATGAGGTAGTGAGAGCAGACCTTTCTAATTCTAATGTATCTGTTAATATAAATAACTTTTAGGGTGAAAATTATTTGAGTGGCTTATGAGATTAACTAAGCATTACCTAACGGGTTAGATTGAAATCAAAAAGCACGAAGGAGGATAGCTTATGAAGAATAAAGGCTTGAATTATTATCAAACGTTTATTATGGTTTCACCGGACTGCCCTGTATCGGAGGGGACACCACCACCTGTCAGGAAAGGAGGTACCACCAAACCTAGAATAGAATATGAACTACTCTCAAACAACCCTTATACCTATACTCAAGAGGATCTCATTTACGAAGTACACGTTCGCCACAAGTCGATACCTAAGGAGGAACGAATGGAACGGGGTACCAAAATTAAAGATAAGTTATTTCAAAAGCCACAACCTTGCCTACGTGCCTCCATGCTTCCAAAAAAATATGGCTGGGGGCTTCATTTTGACGAAGAAGGGAAAATCGCTCTTTATGGCCAAGAGTCTTTAGAATACTCGAACTTCCTCAAGAATGAAGATGGAAAATTGAAGTTGCTTCCAGCGATGCGGAACAGCCGTGCGCGTGAATAAGGGTATCACAGTAGAAATGCTATTGTCGATCAGGAAGTCATTTCAAGAAAACTACGTATTTAAAAAATAAAAACAAATATATGAACGAAATTACGAGGAGGGTTCCATATGAGTAAAATTGTTGAAATTCACAAGGAGTGGCTTCGTCATAGATTGGTGCTTCATGAGCTACTTGAATTAATTAACGATGAACATACTTACTTTAAACCATGGGATAATGCATTTTCAATGGGGTCATTGGCAGTTCATATAGCAACTTCTATGGACATGTTTGTTCAAGCCGTGAAAAACGGTACATTTACTCCGCCGACTGCATCTAATCAGTTTGAATCGATGGATGAAGTTAGAAAAATTGTTAGGGAGTATACCGAGAAAACAAGAACTGATTTTCAAACATTAACGAACTCTCACTTAGAACAAGTTTTCGAGTTTAATCAGTTCGTTGCACCAGGACAAATATGGCTTAATACGGCGAAAGATCATGAAGTTCATCATAAAGGCCAACTGTTTACTTACGCTCGAATGGTTGGAATAACAGATGTGCCATTTTTTATTAAACAACCTCCTAAAAAATAATCGTTGTGCATTTGAAAAAGCATTTTCATAACCTGTTTCGAATTTAAAATTCAGATCCTATAGTTATTCTACAAAAAGGCGCGATTGTTAAATAACACTTAGATTTTCCATACAGTGAGTTTCGCATGGAACTTAATCAACGACTGGTTCTATAATGAATCTTTCAAATAAAAAGAACCGATTCTTAAGCATGGGTCGGTTCCATTTCCATTATTTATATAAGTTACACTTAATATTTTAACATGGTAGCGTGGTTGGAAGTAGGAGAGATGGGAAAGAAGAGGGTGGATACGCCCTTCGCTCCAGCAGAAAAAGGCGGACGTGTCTTTTTCCAATCGCTCCCGCCCACCGCCCTTCCTTCTTTTCTTATCTCTCACCACAAGAATTTGTCGATTTATCAAATCACATGTATATAGATGGATATAGTGGTTATCATCAAATACCGGATGTCACTCTTGTGGGATGTTGGGCGCATGCCAGACGAAAGTTTGATGAAGCCTTAAAGACTTTACCTGATTCACAGAAGGGGAAAAAAGTGAAGGCGAGCGAAGATTTACACTTCTGTAATCAACTCTATTTGATTGGAAGGAAGCTCAAACATGTCAACCCTACCGAGCGATATGAGCAGCGTCTTAAGCAAAGCAGGCCCATTCTGGACCTTTTTTCAGTATGGCTTCATGAACAGAAAGATCGTGTTCTACCCAAAAGCGTTCTAGGAAAGGCCTCAATTATGGTTTGAATCAACGGAAGCATCTTGAAGCTTTTTTATTAGACGGTCATTTAGAAATCGATAACAACAGAAGTGAACGTTCTATTAAACCGTTTGTAATTGGGAGAAAAAATTGGATGTTCTCAAATACACCGCGAGGGGCTAGAGGAAGTGCCATCATGTATAGTGGGGTTGAAACCGCAAAAGAGAACAATTTAAGTCCCTATCATTATCTTCTTTATTTGTTTGAAACACTTCCCAATATCGATTTAAACAATAAAGAAGAAATTGATAAAGTCTTGCCGTAGTCAACGGATTTAACGTCTAGATGCAGAGTGCCGAAAAAAAATGAAGTAAACAAAAAATAACTCCAAAATCAATGTTTATTGTATATTTTGGAGTTACTTTACGTTTACTAAAGTCTGTATCTTTAAAAATATCGATCGTTTCATAAGTATGTGTTTAAAGCTTTTCTGCTCCAATCATAATTCCTGTATCTTCAGGATCTTTCATTTTAATATTTGTGATAAACCATCCATCTTTATATTCTTTTTTCATTTTTTGTACAGTAATAACTGCTTTACCTACACCTATTGTTCCGCTTTTTTCAACAAGTGGATAATCAAACGTAAACTGAACAGTAGTATCATTGATATTTTTTGTTACGATGTTTTCTACTTTTCCCATATGAGGACTTGACCCACCTGTTACCCAGAAATTTTCGTCAAATTTTTTCTTTGTCTTTGCACGAAGATCAGGTGAAAAGACTGCGTATTGCAACGCCCCACTACGATCTTGTATTCCTCGAATCCATGTTTGTAAAGCACCTTCAGCAGTTATGGGTTGTAGATCTCTTTCTAAACTCTGTACTTGATTTAATAGATTTGTGGAATCTGGTAACACCACATTTATTGAGTTTTTATTTTCATCAAATAATATGTCTCCTTTCAGATTTTCTATAATACTTCGTAAAGATACCATTGTTACCCCATTCTCTACTTTCAATTTTAAAGATTCAGGAGCTTGCCCTTGACCGTTGATAAATAGCTGTAAATTTGGCTGGGCCCAAACAGTACCGACAATTATGACAGATCCAATTACTGAACTAAGAGTTAACTTCCAAATTTTCTTCATAACCACATCTCCTTTATAGGGTGAAGGTAGCATCCGTCAATTTTACCGCCGAAAATTCAATATTTTACTTGTTAAGCTCTGTACAGAAACCCATCTTTTTCATGAAATATCCTCCTTCACTATTTATTTAACAAATGAATGAATTCCGCGAACGATTTCTTTATTTTAACATTTTAGTATCAATTAGGAATATGTTTCTGTATTCATTTTTCAACTATCCTCCCTCTATAAATTGAATTTTTCTTTTGAATACTCTCGTTTTCCTAGTATTTCACCTAAGTCAATAAGGGCAATAAAACCGTAAATAACCACTACATGTTTTTTATGGACAGTTCTGAAGGATAAAAACGGGCACCCCGAATTTTCATTTATATCAACAACTATGTTATGCCCCCTATGCTTTGGTAAACAAAAAAGAACAGAGGCATGAGCCCTGTTCTTTTTTGTTACTTATTGGATGCGGCCACCAAGCTGTTGTTCAGCCATTTGCATCAAACGCTTAGTATTTTCTCCATCCACAGAATCATTTTGGCGAGAGGTTGTATCTGGACCAAGCTGTACACCGAATTCAGAAGAAATTTCATATTTCATCTGATCCAGGCTTAGTGACAGGGTTCCTGCTCTCCGTCACATAGTTTCCAATAAAAGTAAAACTTCGTTAAATGTCAACGAGGTTCGTAATTTATATATTTAGACATTTCCCTATTGCGGGTAGTGACAGCTTCGCTGGTACTACCCCACCGCCATCAAGCTAAGAAAACAAGTCACCCCCAAAACAAAAAAATGCGCTATTCTTTCTCTTGTACACAAGGCTCATTTTTTGTAAATGTATTTGGTAATGATTTTTGGTAATGTACAAACCTTATAAAATCAGGGACATACTCAGTTGGATTATGATATTACAAAAAATATGGTTTTTGGTAATTGGTATAATGTTGATTTAGTTTCTACTTAATTAAATCTATACGCTATTTAGTTCGTATATTGATAGTAAATATATTGACTTTTATACGAGATTCCGATACGATCTAATTGTCAATAAACTGACTTTTGGGAGGGTATAAGATGAAAAAAGAACGAGATGAAATGCATTTGGATATTATGTTAGACATTTTTCGTGCCTCTAGCTTACTTAGAAGAATTGGGGGGGAGTTGGCACAACAAGTTGGTTTAAAACGAGCACAGCAATGGATGATTTTAGGAACCATTTTGCGGGAAGGGAATGTAGCTCTCAAAGATCTTCGCTTAGATACTTTGGTAACGAAACAAACGATTACCGGTATTGTAGATCGTTTACAAAGCAGTGGGTTTCTCGAAACATATCCAGACTCTGAAGATCGACGGATTACTAGAACTAGATTAACTTCAAAAGGAAGAGAAACGATGGCGCAAATTAAACCATTATGTGTAGATAGTAACCGGGATTCATTTTCTGTTTTAAGTGACGAAGAAATAGAAAGTTTATCTAACATAATGAAAAAACTAGTTAAACACCTAAACAATGAAGATTGATTAAGGAGAAAATATGAATAGGAAAACAAATACAATAAATGTCACTGTGTCTATTTTTATTGCCACTTTTTTATCTGCAATTGAAGGCACCATTGTAGGTACCGCGATGCCGAAAATGGTAAGTGATTTGGGTGGTATAGAAATGATGAGCTGGGTTGTTTCTGCTTATCTAATGACCTTATTAATTACTACCCCAATATACGGAAAGCTCGCAGATTTATTTGGTCGTAAAATTATGTTTACGGTTGGAATTTTAATTTTTTTAACTGGTTCAATTTTATGTGGAGTTTCACAAACAATGTTACAACTCATTATATTTCGAGCTATTCAAGGCTTAGGAGCAGGTGCTTTATCCAGTATTTCATTCACTATCATTGGAGATATTTATCCCTTTGAACAACGAGCAAAAGTACAAGGTTGGCTCAGTAGTGTTTGGGGAATTGCAGGAATCATTGGTCCGTTAGTCGGTGGGGTTTTAGTTGACTATGTTTCTTGGAGATGGGTATTTTATCTAAATATCCCTTTCGGAATTGTATCTATTTTCTTATTATCGATTTCCCTACACGAAGAATTCGAAAAGAAAAAGAGATATATCGACTACGGAGGAATTATTGCTTTTACCGTTGCAATACTCTCCTTGTTATATATCCTAGATAGACCATGGAAATCCATGATCTCACCAATGTTCTTAGCAGTAAGTATCCTATGTCTTATTCTTTTCTTTATTATCGAACGGAAATCCCCTGAACCACTTTTCCCATTACATCTCTTTTCTATTCGTTCGATCAATGTAGCTAATTTAGCTATATTCTTATTAGGTTCAGTGTTTATTGTTATTTCATTCCATATTCCATTGTGGATTCAAGGTGTTTACGGTGCTGGAGCAACTTATTCAGGATTAGTTATGATGCCAATTTCAATTACATGGCCACTATGTTCTATTATGGCTGGCCGACTTATCCCTAAAGCACCTTTACGATTTATTACTTTGTTGGGATCAATCATTGTATTTATTGGTTGTACTGGACTAGCATTAGCTTCTGTTGAAACACCCGTATGGTTATTTATGATTTACACAGCCTTAATCGGAGCAGGAATGGGATTTGCTACAACAACGTACACCGTTGCTGTTCAGTCAGCTATGGATTGGAAATTGAGAGGAATTTCAGTTGCTTCGTTTCGATTCATGCAGAGTCTAGGTCAAACAATCGGAATTACAGTATTTACAACTATCTCTATGACGCAAGCAGCAAAATACTTACATGAACACCTATCAAAACAAGATGCATCACACATCAATGTTAGCCAGATATTTAATAATGACCACTCTACTTCACTTTCAAGCTCAAACATACAAAGCATAAAAGAAGCTATTGCCTTTGGCTTACATAAGGAGTTTTTTATTTTATCAGTAATCGTCTTGATTACTTGTTTAGTAGCAATATGGATGACACAACCAAAATCTTCTTTAGAAAATAAAGAAGGAAATACAAAAAAAGCAGAAGTGCATTAAGATATATATCAACATATAACAAAAGATTCATTAAGACCGATTCCTTATTCTACAGGAAATCGGCTTTTTTTATGTAAAAAGTCGCTCGATGTACAGAGAGTTAGTGTATTTATTTTCAAATTGTATCCAAACGTACAATTTTCCCGAAATGATAGTTATACAAAAAAGCCAGCTACACCTCTTGTTGGCGGTACCCCGTATGTAAACATCCTTAGTGTATATTTTCATTAAAATGTTGGTGATAACCCGAGATGGTCCCAAAATTAGCAGATGCTACTTCTACCCCTAATAAGACACAAAATAGAGATAATATATAACTATTTTCTACTTTGCCCCTGGTTACAGCAACGCTGGTACTGGGCCTAGCTGGGGAATTTAGTGAGACAAGCTAAATTTAAAAAAGTTGTTTTCTAATCTCAAGAAATCGCCTTTTTTAAGAGGGATGCTTTCCTTAGCGTTGCAAATCCGCTCCCCCCTATAGTACATAATAAGGAAACAAAAGTTTTTTCTTTGATTAAGTAATCATCTTCGATATCTGATTTAAAGTCCAAGGATTCAATCAAGTGATTAGCAGCCTCTGTCTTTAATTTATTTTGCCAAAACGTTCCGTCGTCTCCTTGTAAAACAATGGTTAATCCCTCATCTGAATCAAAATAATGTTTACCCATTACTGATACAGGTTTGTTTACGTCTAAACCTATCATTTCTGCAAACTTCTTATAATTGTTTCGCTTCTTTTCTTGCATCTCTATAATCTTCCGTTCTCTTTCGTCATTTTCTTTTAGCAAATTTTTATATAGCCATGTACCTGCTACTGTTGCAGCTAAAAACAAGAAAATAAAGAGAATACCGAAGACATATTGGGATTCAGCTACTCGTTGAACTATGGTCATGTCAGGCATATTCCGCCCTCCTTTCGTTTTAATTTCTATTAGAACAGACCGTTGTGCTTGTAAGGTAAATGAAGTCTCTATATATAAAGAGGAATTCATAATACTTATGGAAACCTATTTATTTGATTTCTAAAATGTAATAAAATAGAAATAAAAATAAGAACAAAAGTTCCTATTTTAGTTGCCGTTTTTACAGTAAATTCCTCTTTATATAATAAAAGGAGGATGATTGTATTGTGTTTTTCTTCTTTTAAAGACAGTCCAAGTATCCAAAAATTTATCTGCAAGTATTCAAAATCATTTTCAAATCCCGTGTTAAAGAACTTTCTAAAAGAGGAGGCGCATCTTACCCTTTTTATAGAGACGGTTACTTCGCCAACCACAGAAAAACAAAAAGCGTTAGATTACGCATTTAAAAAATTTTATCAACGCATTCGCATTATTAATTTCCTTTCGACCATTCTTTACTATGGAGCTATTGATTACGATAAGAAAAATCGCAAATACAATCAGAAATACGCTCTTATTCTAGACAAACCGATTGGAACATCTCCCGAGGATGTGAGTGTTACTATGGTTGATTTGATTGCATCACCTGATGCGGAGATAGATGACCTAATCAGTAGCAAAAGTGACACCTTAGAAGAAAACGTCAGCCAGTCTTCATTAATAAGAGCCTTACGAACCCTTAATGATAGGGAAAAAGAAATACTAAATCTTGCTTATCTGCATAATATGAGCGATCGAGCAATCGCACTAAAAGTGGGTTTGTCTCATCAAGCCATTGGAAAAGCAAGGAAGAAATCTCTCGCTAAAATTCGCAGTTACATAGGAGGAAAAAATGGTGTATACGACAATTGATCTACCTAAATTGGTAAAAGAAGCGCAGAATAAAAACAAGAATTCCATGACCTATATCATTGAGGCGATTCAGCATTATAACTTGGAAGCAACTCCTGGGTTTTATGATTTTTTGGATCAAATAGAGGGAAGTAGCCGGCGCTCTTAAGGAGCGCTATTATTTTTCAAAAAAATTTTTTTCGAATGGTTGCCAAAAGGGATATTTATTTCTCTTTTATATATAGGAGAACGAAACAGTAGGAAAAGGATAGGGATGATCCTATTCCCAATTGCATCCCTTTCGTCTCCTTTATACAAAAAACGGGAGGAAATTCAAAATGGCTAAATATCCAGGAACAGCAATCGAAATGAAAGCAGGGGACGTACTTTATTCCAAAAAAAGCTTATCGACCTATTTTGTTGGTCATGTAGCAATTGTAGGGAAAAGTCTTAACGTTTATCACGCATATCCATATGGACCAGGGAGGACCGAAGGTATTGATACGTACGTCGCAAGTTTTGCGAATGGTGATACGATCAGTATTCTACGTCGTGGAGATGGCGGTACAGAGGCTGGTGTATGGGCGAAAAACCATATTAATGATATAGAAAAGTATTACTTCAATATGGATCTTGATAATGTCAAACTAAATTATTGCTCTAAATTTGTATGGCAAGCTTATATCTATGCCTATAACATTGATATATCAGACCGTAATCTTACTCTTAAAAGTAGAGCTACCCATATTTATCCGGATCAGATCAGGGACTCTTCTAAACTTTCACTACAAGGTAGTATCAAAGTAAAAAAATAAATCATCGGTTGAAGCGTTGTGTCAATCTAAATTTCCACAATGCAACTGATACAAAAATTTTTTCTTCAACGAAAATACATCAAATATTTACGACCTCGCTCAGAAACATATATTTCTGAGCGAGGTTGTTCTTTCCTCACATGTAAAAAACGAAAACATATATAATTAACTCTAGAAGGTGCCACAGCCACTAATATTAACTTTCCATATGTTTGTACCTATAACCTTCTGGTTTAAGTGACGAGCCTAGTTGGATTATTTCTCCACTTTCTATTTCTCTATAAAAATATCTCACATCAGTTTCATCTGTAAAAACAACTTCTACAGCGAATAATGGAGCTTTACCAACAAGACCTTTAATACTGGAAATGTTACTGTTTTCTATCCCTTTTTCCATCACTAGATAATTGTGGACCTTATTTTCTAAACTGATTAATGTGGTTTTAATGTAAATAAAAGGGGTAGAAATTAGAGCTATGACAAGAAGAAAAATAATGATCTCTCTTTTTTTCATTTTAGTAACTTCCTCCATGCATCTTACGTTTTTTTAATATCATTCAACGATGCCAATCCTTCCATTTCATTTTGGGAAAAATGCATGTTTAAATACGATTCGGTCATAAATGAATCGATTCTCACTGTATACCCTTTTTCCTTATTTTAACTTAAATTACTAATTAACGTAAACTAGATTATCCGACTCAAAAAAGATGTTCTCGCTAAGAGAGCCCTTTCCCTTTCTCTTATCATAAATAACCCAAGCCAGATTCTTTACGACCTCAAGCTTTAATTCCTTTGCCCTTGTACGTGATACCCTAACCCCTTTTGCGATATCTTTCATCTTCTGACCATTCATAATGCCCTCAAGGACAATCTGTTCTTTTTCAGATAGGCCGTAAACGCATCAACCCGATTCCCCTTTTTTTCAAAATGTTTTAATCGCCCATTTGGCCGATCCCATGCTCGCTTCAAACGCAATAACACCATCTATTTTGACTGGCTCTTTTTTATGCCTTGGATTTAACCTTTTCAACGGTAATTTTCACGTTTACTTTGCCCTTGGTTACAGCGACGCTGGTACTGGGCCAAAAAGGAAGAACAAAAAATTGGAGGAAGAAAACAAGCAACATAGAGAACAGCTGAAAGTAGCTTATGCAGATGTTTACAAAAGTTATGAAGGAGAACGTTGTTCTCCCCCCTCTTCCTCACTACCGAAGCATAGTCGAAGAGTCCTGATTGATTTTTGTTCAGCAATCGGGCCATGTAATTGAACAACATCTTTTTAAAAAAACTGGATATTTATTTTGAATTGTGAAGAATTGTACTTAAACTATCTGGTAGGTTAAATAGTCTAGTGCCCACTTTTCACAAGTGGTCGCCAACAATACAAACAGGTTATTGCCATCGGCAGTTATGATTATATGCATTTATGGTATTCCTTTACTTTGTTATAATGAAGAAAATTGTAAAGGGGAGATGGTTATATGAAACTATCCATATTGGTGGATAATAATACTTATATTGACCGATATTTTTTAGGGGAACCCGCATTGTCTTTCTTTATTGAAGAAGGTGACAAGCGTATTCTATTTGATACTGGATACTCTGACGTCTTTATTAAGAATGCAGAAAAAATGAGAATTGATTTAAGGGATCTAGATTTTGTCGCCTTATCGCACGGACATGTGGACCATACTTGGGGATTAACACATTTAATTAGATTACATATGGAAGCTAAAACTGAGAAAATGATACATAACACCCCTACAGTTATTGGGCATCCGTTAGTTTTCGAAAGTAAAATATTTGATTCTGTAGGTGAGATAGGAAGTATCTTATCTCATGAAAAGTTAAATAGACACTTCCCTATCTGTTTATCTCAAGGACCAATATGGCTAACTGATCGATTAGTATTTTTAGGGGAAGTTAAAAGAATATTCGATTTTGAAGGAAAAGATTCTATTGGGAAAGTTGTTACCAAACTAGGTGAAGTTGACGATTTCATTCAGGATGACACAGCATTAGTATATAAATCGTCGGAAGGGCTAGTGATAATTGTAGGATGTGCACATTCTGGAATATGTAATATCATTGAATACGCTAAAGAAGTATGTAAAGAAGAGAGAATAGTTGATATTATTGGAGGATTTCATCTGTTAAATCCATCAAAAGAACAGTTAGAAAAGACGGTACAGTACATTAAAGAACTTAAACCTGATAACCTTCATGCTTGTCATTGTACGGATTTTCACTCTAAAGCAGCTCTTTCAACAGTTGCAAATATAAAAGAAGTTGGAGTAGGCTTAAAATTAGAATATTTATAGAGAGTGAGCAAAAAATCTCTGTAACTCAATATAATGGGGGAATACCAGCGAAGCTGACACCACCCGCAAAGTAGATGCTTGAAAGTGATCGAAAGAAAGCAGGACGTGAACACTGCGCTGCGGGTGAGCGAAGAGCTTCTCAACAAAAAAATTGCGGAATACAAAGCAAAGTAGCACTCCAGCAAGAGCAAGCAGAAATAAACGACGCCACTCCATCCACAGTCCCGTGGTTTGAGCGGCGTCTTGCTTCTCTTATAGCAGCAGCGATGCTGCAATCTCGTCGACAATCCGGTTGATCGCCAGCGGACCGTAATAGACGATCCACGTCGTCGTATTGACCGTATACACTTGTTTGTTCTGCACAGGCTTCAAGCTGTTCCAAACCGCTGTCTGCGCAAACTCCTCGGTCAACTGCTGGTACTGGTTGTCCGTCAACACAAACAGATGGTCTGCGTTCAATTCCGGCATCACTTCCAGATTGATCATCGCACTCGTATTTTTATCATCGAGAACCATCGCCGGCGCCTTCAGCCCCAAATCCTGATACAAAATCTGCGACGTCCGGTGCGCTGTCGTATGAATCCGGATCTGCTTGTCACGCGGACGAATCATTGCTACCGTCTGGTCTCCCATTTTTTTGGCCAGATCGGCCTTCAAGGAAGCGACCTTCTTGTTGTAGTCGTTGATCACCTGTTCGGCCTCTTTTTCCTTGTGAAGCAATTGACCCAACGTCACGATTGTTTTTTGCCAGTCCTCGTTGCGCTCAAACATCAACGTTGGCGCGATTTTGTCCAAAGCGTCGTAAATCTCGTTCTGGAACTCGGTGCAAATGATGACGTCCGGATTGAGCGCCAATACCGCCTCCAGGTTGACCCCGCTGCTCGAGCCGATCTGCGTGACATCGCCAATTTTGTCTACCAAATAAGCGGGGAACGGCGTTGCTTCATTCGTCGCAACCGTGCTGCCTGCCACACGTTGACCAAGTGCTGTCAACTGGTCGAGATATTGAGTATCCAGTACAACGATACGCTCCGGCGCTTTCTCAAATACACGCTCCCCCTTCATATGCGTGATCGTGCGGGCTTGTTCCGTTGCCTGCTTGTCTGCTCCTTCTTGTTGTGTTCCGCCCTCTGCTGCGGGCTTTCCGCAGGCGCTCAAAACGACGACCACTAGCATAATCAGGAGCATGGCGCTCCACCGTTTCTGTGTTTGCCGCATGTTAGCATGTCCTCTCCTCCGAAGCTTGCAAAACCGCTTCGGTTACATTATGATATTGATAATTATTATCATCAAAATCATACGAAAAAACATGCTGCCATGCAACCCTTTTTTTCAACGCATGAGCTGTCCTTCAGATAGGAGTTTGTCCGACATGAGTCATTCGTCCGCATCCGACACGATGCCGAACAAATCGTTCTGTTCGTTAATGTCCCAACAAAATAAGGAGGATCCGATCGGTTCCGCCGCCTCCCATACACGTTATTTGTTCGTCGAAGTGCCCTTTCCATGGGACTATAACGTTAGTGAGTCACGCTACTTCCCCGTGATGATCTCATCGCTGACGACCTCTCCATCTGCATTGCAGGTGCGCCGTGCAATGACATTGTGCCGCGTGTAACCGCCCCACAGCGGCAAGGTTTCTCCGCCAAACAATAACACCTGCCAGTTCCCTTCCATAAGTCGCCTTCCTTTTCAAAACCAGACTGCATTTTTTATAAATTCTTCCAATAGTATCCCTGCTTTTGAAAAAGAAGATATGCACGGAGGCTTCGATACAACGACAGCGATACTAAAGTTCCGATTTCATTTTTGGAAACTGAACTTCCCTACTTTTACGGTTTTCATTGCTGCAAATAATGGGATTCGATATACTTAAGACAACACAATTGTTCCGATACTGACCATTTTTGGCACTTTCACAGGTGTATTCCCTATTTTTTACACACATTTGCCTCTGGTGTCAGCTACGCTGGTAGTGGGCCTATTTAATACATATAGCCAATAACATAGCTCTCTTGTAAAACAAATTCCTATAAAACTAAAAAATCGCCTAGATGACTAGGCGATATCAATTTAATTATCCATTCTTCTTAGCATTAGTAAGGATAAAGAAGGTTATTAAGGCATTATACTCAGGGATGTGCATAAGAGTTGTCTTATCATCTTTAATCTTTTAAATGTGGATTTACTCCATTTTTCAAAAGAAATTAGACAGCCTTATATTGTTTGTTCATAGCAGCCTTCATTACTTTATAAGAAGCTAATTTAGCTTTAATAAGGTTAAAACGAACACAATAAAAAAGCCAGAGATTAATTGGAAATCTCTGGCTTTATGATTTAGTTAAAGAAGCCATGCCTCTATCTACATGATACAAAAAAATTAATTATAAGTCTATTTGTTTTTTTCGTTATATGAAAAAATAAGGTTGTGCACAAATAGCGTAACGTTACGACTTTCCATGAAGTGAGGGCGTAAAATGAAGAAACAAATGACAACAGATGAAGCGATTAAACGATGGGATTTACATGCAGAAGCTTTTACGGCAAGTTATGATGAGTACGGAGATATTAATCGAGAAGTATTGTTGAATCCAGCAATTTTTTCGTTATTTGAACGTCTTAAAGGAGCTGCCATACTTGATGCGGGTTGTGGGGAAGGCTACTTAAGTAGGATACTTGCTAAAAGAGGAGCAAGCGTAACGTCGGTTGATTATTCTAAAAAAATGCTTGAAATTGCAAAACGAAAAACACCGAGTAAATTCGACATACGATTCCATCATGGTAATTGTGAAAAGCTGGATTTTCTCAGCAATTGTACCTTTGATATGATCGTGTCTAATATGGTTATTCAGGACTTGGCAGAATATGAAGCAGCACTTAGTGAAATGTATCGTCTTTTGAAAGAAGGGGGCTACTTTATTTTTTCCATTCTTCATCCATGCTTTGTTACACCAAAAAGTGGATGGGTAAGAAATTCGGAAACCGAAACCTTCTAAAGAGATGCTTACGAAATATCCTCAGTTCGAGGAAGACTTGAATTTTTCTAACTTTCTTGTATTTAAATTAAGGAAGTAAAAAATTGGGGGAGATAATGAATGGATTCTCATATTAGAGTGAGAGCTGGTGCAATTATTATAGAAAACCAATCAATCCTCTTAGTTGAATTTAATAATGAAAATGGGCTGCATTATAATTTGCCTGGTGGTGGGGTTGAGCCTAATGAAACAGTCATTGAGGCAGTACGGAGAGAATCTAAAGAAGAAGCATCCATTGATGTGGAAGTTGGCCCATTAGCGTTTGTTTATGAGTATGCCCCACATCTAAACTCTAATAAATATGGATCAACACACTCTTTAGGTCTAATGTTTGAATGCCAAATAAAAGATGGATTTACACCAAGCTTGCCTAATAATCCTGATCCAAATCAGACTGATGTAAAATGGATACCACTAAGCAAGTTACAGCATATTGATCTCTATCCAAACATAAGAGACCAAATCGTTAACTATGCAGAAATCAAAAAAAATATAGATTTAATCGAAGAACATACATTAGAAGAATATATAAAATAAAAACCTTATAGAACTATTGAGATGGTAATTTGAGAGGGTTTACCCAATGTGTCCAAAATAAATATAATAAATTATTTAAAAAGGGGAAATGGATTTGAGTAAATGGCAAGAATTAATTGACGAGTCGCTATCTAGATGGGATGAAAATGCTGAATATTGGGACGACTATATGGGAGAACAAAGTAACCGATGGCATCGACAACTAATTCGCCCCAATACAGAGAGACTATTAGATATAAAAGAAGGACAAACCATATTAGATGTTTCTTGTGGTAATGGTAATTTTTCGAAGAGATTGGCGGAATTAGGTGCAAAGGTTATCGCATTTGATTACAGTACAAAAATGATCGAACGTGCAAAGTTAAGGTGCAAAGACAATTTAAATAATATTGATTTTAGAGTAATCGATGCCACCAACTATGATTCATTAATTGAACTTGGGGTTGATAAGTTTGACAGTTCTGTTGCAAATATGGCTTTAATGGATATTGCTGATATTAGTTCCTTGATTAAATCACTTCACAAATTATTAAAGCAAAACGGTTGTTTTGTTTTTTCTATACCTCATCCTTGTTTTCAACCGCCAAATGCCAGGAAAATATGCGAAATAGAAGATATAGATGGAGCAGTAGTATCAAGAAAAAGTATTCAGATTTCAAAATATCTAAAATCTGAGGTTTTTGAAACGCTTGGAATAAAAGGTCAACCTGTTCCACATCTAATATTTCACAGACCTATATCATATTATTTGAATTTGTTATTTGAATCGAACTTTGTGCTTGATGGTATATTGGAACCGACATTTGATGATGTTGAGAAAGAATACTATAAATTCGACTGGCATCATATTCCACCTGTAATCATATTTCGTTTTAGAAAAGTAAAATAAGGATCTTCAACATCGGGGCTTGAGATTAATAAGCGCGAGCTAGCTTCGACAGTCTTTGATTATCCCGCAAATGGGCGCTTTTCTGAAGTAATAATTGTGTACTTTTGGCAACCAGATATTCAGTACAAAAACCAGCTAATATCTTTTCATCATGTTAGCTGGTTTTTTGTTACCGGTGAGAAAACTATGAAACTTTCAACTTAATAGGTATTCGCTGATCCATATTGAGTTGAAAGACTCCATAAGGATTCACATGGTTGTAGAATAAAGGTGTTAATCCTCTAAAATCTTCAAGTATCATTTTTTTCAGCCAATATTGATTGTTATCATAGAGAACCTCTTGAACCATTAAAGTATTGATGTAAACTAAGCAGTTTTGAAGCAATTGGAGCGATAATGCAGAAATCTCTTGATCTTCAAAAGAATTGGAACGTATTTCACTGTTTTTTCCGTAAAAGATGTAGTTATTAACGGAGTTCCAGTGTTCAACAGTATTTAGCCCTTCATGGATCTCTCTACGAATCTCTTCAAAGTGTAGATAATTACATAAGAAGATGGTTTTGATTGCTTTTCCCAATTCGCATAGAGCCTGATAAGTGGGATGTTTCGTATCTCTGGTAAATCGTTTTAAAATCGCTTCTGCTGATGCAGTTCCTAACCGTAGAGCCGTTGCGTACTTAATGATCTGTTCATACTGTTGACGGATGAGATCCCAGTTAATCGGCCTACTTACAAACTTCCTGTAAATGAGGATATTCCTCATTCATACCCACTTCCGGACGATATAACTTTTGAGAACCGATATTTTTGAAACGTGGCATCAATTTAAAACCAAGTAGATGACAAAAAGCAAAAGCAACAACACTTTACCCATGCGTATCGACATAATTTCGGTCTACTTCTATGTCCGTACAGTGACGAAGCACCCCCTCCATCATAGCTGCAACTTCCGAAGAAAGGCAGGATTTAAGCTGTGAATAGATACAAGCCGACTTTCGATCTGTATGCCAATGGATCATAACGCCCTGTCTTTTATAACGAGGATGCCATTCAGAAAGCAAGTTCTGATCCCACGATCCAAAATGTTTTGAATCGGAAGCACATGCCGATGCTATATGCACGAATACTCCAATGTCTTGAACTACGTCCTCTTGAATCTTCTAAATGATAATCAATCTTTTGACATTTGATACAACGCTCGACCCCAGTACGCAAAGAATAACGCTTATACCATTCTTTACTGTTACGTTTCACTCTAGGGAAAAGACGAGGATTATCCTTTGTCGATGTATAAAAGGTACGTCCATATGTAGTTGTAGAACACGGATTTGGACATTGCCATTTACGACGGCGTTTCCTGTCTACTCCCCAATCGAACATTTTTCGGCCAATAGGGCAAACGGGAACGCCATCTAGGTTAATATTCATTTCATTATAGGTAAACTTTTTTGAACGCCTTGGATTAAGGTCAATAATCGCAGAAACATCATAGTGCTCCAACATTTCATAAATGGCATAAGCATCCAGAGCTGAATCTAAGATGGCTTCTCCAAATTTCCGATCGGGATACCAATGAAGAAGTTCATGGTACGTACTCACAAACAGGACGGAGTCATGTTTGCTTGCCCGGTACATCCTTGGATAGATGGGCAAATTATAGGGACTGTCTGAAGCAGCTACCATAAAAAGATTTCGTCTTTTCTCTTGAGCTGTCCCAACCCCAATCGGCATCAGGGTCCGAGAATTGGCGATTACAATTGCACTTCCAATTCCCTTTCTTTCGGCAGTCGCAAAGGAATTTTCCGTACGGCCGACCACCGGTTTCAACAGGGGTTCCGTCAGCTAGAATACTGAGCGACCAAGTGTCTCCTAATAACCCGGCTGATGCAGATTTATTTACAAATAGTGATTGGAACAGAATTTGAAGTTGATCATGCGTCTTTGGTGAATAACGAACATTCTTATTCTTTAAAGCACGGCAAACCAGTTTTTCAACAATTTTTGGATTCTTGGGTTCAAGCTTTTGATTCTTTTTTCCTTTTTTTCTGGGCTTTTTCAATTTCCTCTTCTTACGGTTAGAAAGATGCGGAGTAGAACCAAGCCAAAGCCGGTTAAAAAAATCATAAAAAGTTCCTACACTAGGCACATTGCCCGGTGAAAAACCGCTAAGAATCGCAAGGACACGGTTCGTTTTCAGATTAAAAGCCCATTGATCGACACTGGTTACATCTTGATAGTGCATGAGAAGCAAGCTTCGAAGCATATCACAAGGATTCCGTGGCTTTCTTCCTCTAGGGTTAGAGGAGTAACGATGTTTAAGCAGATCCGCTGTGTCAGTTAGGTCCATTAAAGAACACCAGATAATAAGTTCAAGGTAGAAATCTTTTAAAAAGGCTTTACTAATAGAGTGATTGTCAAATTCTTCAACGATAAATTTCAGATATGATTCGTGTGATCGAATGTCGCCAAGCATACTAATCTCCCCTTAATTTTAATTAATTGGCAAAAAATACCTATATTCAATTATTTCGGGAACGTATGCTTGTTAAGAGGAAAATTTGTTCGCATCCCTGAATTGGGGGTGAAACGATAAAAAAGCCCTAGTCAAAGGCTAGAGCTGATGCGGAAAATTAATTTCCGAGAGACTATATAAATTATAATGAGGGAATTTGAAAGCGTCTATGATTTATTTACTATTTAGACCTAACCTTCTCAATTATCTCTTATAAATATCTAAAGAATATGTAAAGCTGCAGGAAAGGCAAATACTCTCTTAGAAATTAATAATTTTTGCACATATCCTTTACGTATCTCGGATAAGAGAACCATATAAATATAAAAAGTAGCGATCCACATGGGTTAAAAGATATAGGAAACTTTTTAAGTGCTATGTATTTGGACAAAATGACTGATATAAATCAGTCATTTTTGAGAAACATTTGTTATTAACCAAGATACTTCTCATTATTTTTTCTATTAGGATCAATAGTATTAATAGATTGAAGAGTTTTACTGTCTGTTGATATTGTGACTTCTGTTTTTTGCCCTTGTTCATCCGTTACGATAACCTGAACAAATACTTCATAGGCCCTACTATAATTACCGGAGTTTTTATGGTCAATACTGCTTCCATCAATGGTTGCAGATATATCCTTAAACTCCGCCATAGTTGCTTTAACTCCAGAATGTTTTTCTGAAAACTGTTTTGCTAACTCTAAGTATTCATCACAATTATTTCTATACTCTTCCCTAAGTTTTTCAGGATCAAAAGGTACAGTTGTTTCCTTTTTCTCATATTTTTTTGATGCAGAGACTCCGGCACCAGATATAGCTTCTACGACAAAGCTATAGGTGGGCGTTGCATCTGAAATATCTCTATCCGGTTCCACAATGTCACCTGTCCAATATGCTTTGGCGACATCAGGATCAATGAAAAAGGACATATAGATTGTCTTGCCGCTTAGGTCCACTTTAAACATATTCCACAGATATTGAGCTCCAATTTCAGCTGCCTGATCCACAGGCAATGCACCAGAGTTTATAGATCGCATAACCTTGTTCTCTAAAACTTGGTAATCAGCTTTTACATAGTCTTCAGCTTTATCAATAAATGTATTGCTAACGTTGTACGTTGTAGAAATGGATTCCTCCTTATCCAATGCCATTGCCATCACTACATTGTTCGCCCCTGTAAAAACCGTACTACATAAAGTAATAGCCGCTGCACTTACAACTACTGTTTTCCAGGTATTTTTTTTCTTTTTTTCCACTGTTTGTTTCATAAAATAAATCTCCTTTCAAAATTGATTTTAGTGGTAAACACAAATATAATATAATATAAATCCATAATATTATTGAGTTAATATAAACTTGTTATGAACTTGTAAAAGTTAATTTTACTGTGGTACCAACCTTGGGCAATGATTCAATTGAAAGTACAGCATTATGACAATGAGCTATTTGTTCACAGATAGAAAGCCCAAGTCCTACACCACCTTTTGCCCGATTGCGTGATTTATCCACCCGATAAAACGGTTCTGTTAATTTATTGATTTCATTTTGTGGAATACCCCAACCATTATCCTGAACAGATAAAACTCTACAGCCATTTTCAATGTAGGCATTCCATACAATAACCCCTCCAGGATTACAGGCTTTTATTGCATTATCAGTAAAATTGACGAGCAAACTCTGTAGTAAATCCTTATCCCCATAGAGAGAATCAATATCAATCTTCCATTTAAGTGATATTTGATTTTCCGCCAATTTTGCTGCAAGGGATTTCTGTGAGTGTTCAAATAGACTGTTTACATCGACTACTTTCATTTTAATTAACTGATTTCTTAATGTGGCTAACTCTAAAAGTCGGTTTGATATATTGAGCATGTATTGGCTCTCAGACATAATATAACTGGCTGCAAATATTTTTTCTTCATCGCTAATGGTGGCCTTCTGGATATATTCAGCAAATCCATAAACAGAAGTAAGAGGGGTACGTATCTCATGAGCTAAGTTATCTACAAATTGCTGTTTCTGCTCAGACGCCTCTGCTAATTGGGTAATACGACGTTGAATTTCCTCTGCCATGTTATTGAAACTCCCCGCCATTTCAGCAAGTTCATTACGACCAGACACGATAATACGATCATCATATTGTCCATTAGCAATTTTTCTTGATGCCGTAGATACCATATCTAGTGGTTCAAAAACACGACTGAGAATCAATTGAAGGCTGGCCGCTAAAATAATAGTAAATATGATGCCAACTAGCAATAAAATACGCTGTGTTTTCTGCCATGTTTTTAAGTTATCAGAGATATCATGAAGATACTGGATGCTAAATCTATTATCTGTTCCCGGCAACTCTCCAACGATCTTAAAGTAAACACGATCATCTATATGATGAAAAGCGGCCTTTCTAATACCAGACTCAATAGAATAAGATGTTAATTCGCTTGAACGTTCTGGCAAATTGCTATATACAATTTTCCCTTGGGAAAGTAATTCTAAAAACACACCTTGTTTTTGATAATACTCTGTATAGAAATTAAAAAGCTGCTCTAATGCATCGTCTAAATTCCCTCCCCTGTCAACTATAGCCATAAGATCCTTACCGAAAGATGATGAAATAAAATAATGTTCATTTATTCCACGTTCCTTTATAATATTCATCTGATTGTTAAAAATAAAAACTGAAATAAAAAATAGGCTGGAGAAGAATACTATCAAAAATAAAGTAAAGGTTGCAATAAATGTTCTGAACTTCAATCCAACATCTCCAGTCTATATCCCAATTTATATACTGTCTTTATGTAATTATCTAAACCCAGTTTTTTTCTCAACTTTGTGATATGAACATCAACCGTTCTTGTGTCACCTTCAAAATCATAGCCCCATGCCAACCTCAATAGCCTCTCACGTGAAAGAGCAATATTACGGTTTCTAATCAAAGCCACCAGCAAATCAAACTCTTGCGGGGTAATATCAACCAATTCATTATTAAGAAAGGCTTGTCGACCATCTAAATCTATTCGAATATTATTCAGTACAAAAGACCTTTGCTCTTTATTTGTTCGACGAAGCACAGCTTCAACTCTTGCTTGTAATTCTAACATTTCAAAAGGTTTTACAATATAATCGTCAGCACCTAATGTCAGACCCTTAACTCGGTCTGAAAGAGAGCTTTTTGATGTAAGAAAGATAACGGGTATGTCCATTTCTTTTACTATCTCTAAAACTTCATAACCATTCATTTTAGGTAGCATTATATCCAATAATATTAAATCAAAAGTGTACTTTTGTATGATTTCAAGCACAGCTTCACCATCATATACAGATACACACTCATGACCTACTAGTTCTAGATTTCTGTTAATTAAAATATTGATAGGCATTTCATCCTCAACAATTAAGATTAATGCCATAAAATTCACCCCTTTTCTATTTCTAAACTTTTTAAGTATAAAACACAGCCGATTCTAGCTATCCTGTATCATATATTACTATAATTAAGTCTCCTACAACATCAAAAACCCAAATATTATCTACCTAAAGAACATCAGCCCGCTGTTGGTGCATCCTTTTGGTTTCCACGGTTCACTGTTGTGGCCCAGGTGACATACCGGGTGTATTTAATGCCCTTTAATTCACACCATTCCTTTGCTGTCATATCGCTGGCTCTGCATTCGGCAACAATGGCTTGTTTCCCTTCTATCTCTTTAGCTGTATTTGGCAATTAAAAAGTGTATAAAACGGCAATTAAGGGAACTCATCAAATCGTATTTTTATGCATTGGCAAAGTCGCTTGACATGGAGCCTCTACGGGCATGATTTTCTGCAAAATACTGCGCCATAAGAGTTTTTCAGGCATACAAGCCTATCATGCCTGCTACTCCATGCAAAGCTGTGGTTATACAGAAATTAGTGCATAACCTTAATTGCCAAACAATGCATTTTTTAATTGCCATCAACACTTTAGCCCCCTAGAGAAATTGGACACTAAGAGTGGATTTGAATTACACTGATAGTGACCAGAGGGGGAGTACAATATGACACGAAAAAAGTATTCGTTAAATTTCAAGAAACAGGTAATAAAAGAAGTACAAAAAACAGGAAGCATTACAGCTGTTGCTCGTCGTTACGAATTATCAGCAAACATGGTCGGGCGTTGGAAAAAAGAACGGGAAGCATGGTGAAGTAGATTNTAGAGATCGCTGCGTGATTAAATAAAAAAGAAAAACCCTCATTTGCTAAAAAACTTGAAGTAGCTGAACACTACATTCGGCAAGGCTATCCAAAACGGTTAGTCCTACGTTTCGCCCGCACTCCACGCTCAACCTACTACTATCATAAGAAACAGGAAGGGCAACCCGTGGAGCCAGTGAAAAATGAGGGGCGACAAGCACCGGGCTATTCCGTCCGACAGGACGGAACCAAAATTTCAGATGAACAGATCAAGGAATGGCTCATGGAAGCTTTATCCGGTGATGGATATGCCTACGGATACCGAAAGCTTACCGTGCTTTTGCGCCGCGATCATGGGCTTGTGATCAATAAGAAAAAAGTATATTGCCTATGTAAAGAGCTCGATATTTTACGACCGCAGCGGAGAAAGAAAGCGACTTATCCGCGAAAATTGGCACGAAATCGAGTGATTACCGATTCCAATCAACTCTTTGAAACGGACATTAGATATGGTTATATTGCCGGAGAAGATTGTTTTTTCTTCATCCAGTCTTGTATGGACGTGTATGACCGCTCCATCGTAGCGTATCATATTGGGCTTAGATGTGAAGCAAAAGATGTGGTTCGAACGCTTCAACAAGCTTTATTCNGCAAAAGATGTGGTTCGAACGCTTCAACAAGCTTTATTCAAACGGCAGCTTTTTGACAAGGAAGACAAACCTGTGCTTCGTTCTGACAATGGACCGCAGTTTATTTCTCATGCCTTTAAGGAGGCCTGTGAATCCTTTGGGATTACGCATGAACGTATCCCACCAAGCATGCCAAATATGAATGCCCATATCGAGTCCTTTCATCGGATTTTAGAAGAGCATTGTTTGTCTCGTTATGAATTTGAAAGCTATAAACAGGCCTATGAAACGGTTGTGGAATTCATGACTTTCTATATAAATCAAGAAAACGCGATTAAAATCAAAGAAGTTCGTGTGTAACAACGTAATTTTACGTAAACGAGAGAATAAGACTGTATGTGTCCAAAGTTCGGGGGTTAATCCGGTGAGAGATAAGAAAAAAGGAAGGGCGGTGGGCGGGAGCGGTCGGAAAAAGACACGTCCGCCTTTTTTCTGCCGGGGCGCAGGGCATATCCACCCTCTTCTTTCTCCATCTCTCCTACTTCCAACCACGCTACCCTGTCAAAATATTAACCATAACTTATATAGCAGCCATACACATCAGTTTAATATTCACCCATATGTTTCTATTGATTCAAATGTATAAATTATATTTAATTTAAAGTTTGAATAGATCTCTTGTTAAATAAAATAAAAGCAGCCTTGTATGTAACGGCTGCTGGATAGTGTATCTTCTCCTCTTTAAGTAACAACACCATACTATCCTTTTATTTGAATCTATTATGTAGTCATGATTCTTTAAATTCTTCGATAGATTGTGTGTCCATTATCGTCTAATTTGCACTTTAGCATATCTGTTTTCCAATTTTCCTTCTGTATTGGTATATACTTATGTAAACCATTTATTAAGTTCTCCCATCCTTCATTAGTGCTGTTCACCTCTAAATATTCACCGTTTTCATAATCAAATTCAAGACAAGTAACAACTTCAGTTATGCAATCGAGTTTATAATAATGAATAGCATATATGTCATCCCATTTCATCCATATATTTTTGTTTTCATCTTGGTCGACTATTGATAATTTCTCATCACTTATTATTATTTTCATTAATATCTCCCCATTTTTATTAGCCTTGACTTATTTACTTTACGTTTATATAACATTTCTATTTCTTGCATGCAATCACCCTCTCATGTCCTAAGCCTGAATATAATCAAAGATCATGGCCCAACCGTCCATAGGGCTGCCATATCCCCATAGGGATTCCGTCATTTTTTCCAATTGATTGAGCTTTTCCTGATATTGCTTCACCATGGCTTGACGCTCTTCTTGCGTATACGCGTTCAAACGTTCGTCACTTACCTTAAGTCGCATATTATGCAGGAAGTTGATCATGTCACAATAAAGTGAACCATCCTCAAACGTAATGAAATCAGGGAAAATGGCGATGACTTCGTCAAAAGCATGCTGCAAATGCTGCAAGCCAAATTTCGCCAAAACCTCGGAAATATACGGCACGAGATGCGACTGATACGCGATGATACCGTCCCAGCCATCCGACTGCCAGTTGCCGATCGTATTGATGGCGATGTGAAGTTGAAATAACTGCGGCGACACCTTCTCTTGAATGGCATCCAGTTCGCCGATCTCCCATATTTTATCGGATAATTCCGCTAAATCCATTTCATCTGCAGGGATTTTTCCATCCCATATCTCATTCAATCCAATGCTCATAGTTACACCTCTCCCGGAAACAGAATTCTGCTCGTTCTCGCTTCTCTATTTTGATAGTCCCAAATAACTTCTCATCCGTACATCTTCAATCGTCTTAGGTAGCAAATCAATCACCATCTGTTTGTACGATTCGTAGATAACAGGACTTCGATTGTAAACTTGAAATTTGACCTTATCGTTCAGGTGCGGATGTTCCATCAAACGTTCCAACCACCTGGCATCCAGATTTTCTGCCAATTTACGCTTGAAAAAGGTTCTGTTATCGTAACTTCCGTAGCTGTAACGTCCCCAAAATGCCGACATTGTGTGACTGCCAATCTGATCGTCATAATAGATCCGTCCCAAACCGTTATGAATATACCGATTTAATGCTTCATCCTGCAAAAAAATAGCAAATTCATCATACACGTTATCTGCGCGGTTGGTAAAAAGCTTTGCGGAAAAATAAGGAATCAACCACTCATTACCGTATTGCGTATACAGCTCTTCAGCCAACAAAATCAACCGTTCATTCATGCTCCGTATAATCGAAGCAGCAAGCACAATCGGGAAAATACATATGGTTTCCTGTGGCTGCGGGTTCCACATTCTGAGCGTATCGTTAATGTGCACATAGTCCTTATTGGCCAATAGTTTAAGCCTCTCGACCAATGGCTGATTCGCCGCAATGAGACGGTAGACGCCGAGCATGGACGGGCTGCCTTTGCCAAGCATAACGGAAACAACGGCAGTGAATCGTTCAAACTCATCCTGATCGGTCAGAAAATCTGGCGGCTGTTGAAACAGCTCGTGAAAATATTTCCCGCAATGCTTGCCCACCACTTCCGAAACCGTATCCGAAATAGCCGGCATCAGGATGTCCTCGCCCAAATTTTTGTGTTTCATATATTTTTCCCAGATCGCAGTCGCTTCCCCATACTCTTGATGAGCAAGTGCTTTTAACGCCGCTTTTTTCCATTTCCCTTATTTCAGGGTGTACCGTCAATCTTGCCTACGATCTAATCACCTGCTCTCAAAACATATCATTTACTTAGGTGTGATCCTCTTGCCTCATCGGCCTGGACGCTCCTTAGCGCGGGCATCTATTTTTGCAAATACTTCATCCATACCTATTTGAAACATGACGCTATCGCTTGTGACAGGCTGAAAATAAAATTCTACTTTTTCCTTGCCAAACTGCCGCTCCAACTCCGTCCACTGCGCTGTCGGCAACAACACAAATGCCAACGTATCACCGCCCAACGACTCCATAAACCAACGAATCTGATAGTTCGGAGCAATCATCTCCTGCATCGTCCGAATCGCGCTGTCTCTGTCCGTCGCATCGTCAGCAAACGGAATCGTCATGCTCTTTTCTTTAGATGTAAGAACAATATCGACTCCTCTGGGCTTGTCGATCTCTTTTGTCTCGCAAACGATTTGATCCGCTTCTGCCAAATGCTCATTGAACCATTTGATCAGATCTTCTTCATATTCCCTCCAGTCTATCCACACCAGCAGCTCGTCATTGTCGCAAAACTGTTCCAATGCCTCCCCGTCGGGCGGATGGCTCAAAAACCTGGCAATTTCCTGTTGTTTATTCATGTTCATTCCTCCGTTGCTTTTATTTGTGACTTTACATGTTCAGTTCTGTCATAATCTCCTTGCATTGCTTTGCAATTTCGCTCATATCATCTTCCGGGCAAAGCTCCGCCAAATCATAACTTAAAGGGTGATGAATAAAATCTCCCAACATTTTCTTTAGCAGAGCCAGTTCTTCTTTTTCCGCTTTTAAAGAAATGACAGCATCTTTGTCCATGATGCCGCCATCCAAATCCGTAAGATGAACCTTACCGTTTTTTTGACACTCCAGAATAATAGCTGTAACATCCATCAACAAATTGATCGCACAGCCTATATCGTGACGATGCCCGTTATCGTTAATAAAGTAAATGTCTTTCGTTTGGCGTAAGTCTTTTATTTCCCAAGCATTAGTCAGCTGAAAGTCTCGCAAAATATTTTTAACGTTTATTTCTGCTGGAATATCCAACTCAAATTCTCTGCTAACGAAATAGTCGATTAAAGTGTATGTATCATCGGTTCCGCCAATATATTCTCCCCACCATCGCTCAATATACATCATAGGCCCTCCATTGTTTAATTTCTCATCATGTTCTAAAAATTCCCCACAAGGGTGTTCGCCGACGTTAGACGTTATATGAAAGTAACTGAAATACCGTCCCTAGTTCTCGACAATTCCACTTGCTCAATAAAGCTTTGAAAATAGAAATGAATATTGCCCGTCGTGCACGCTCCTCAAACTGCTGTCAAGAATAACAGGCTATAGTTCGGGAAAATATTCTATTCTAATTAAGAACATTCATATAATAAATTATTTTTAAAGTCATCCGCAGATACCCTTGCAAATTCTGGATCTTCAGGAACTTTGAATACAACTACATACGTTCCTTCTTCTGACAGGTTAGTTAAGATTTCTTCTAAAAGTGTATTTAAATGTATTTTTTGTGTTTTACAGTCCTCCCATTCGTCTCCTATACATTTCATAGCATACTCTTTAAATGGCCAAATAGGCATAGATAGATTTCCCTCTTTATCTGAAGTTGTAACAAACCCATCATTTAATTTCAAAGACCACGCCTCTTCCCAGTCTGCAATACGCTTTACAGAGTAAATATATCTATCTCTAGCTGATTTTTTTATCATGGCTTTAAACTCTGGACTTGATTCAAATCCCTTATCCATATTAAACTCCATTCGAAAATCGTATACTTTTAGATTTACGCTGTGTTACTCATAAATTTTACCTACATAAAAAATGGTGGCTAAGAAATTCCAGTCAATGTTATTTGGTACTGGTAAGTTATTGTTCTTATAGTAACCTTCCATCTCCTCTATCCATGATTCAATTGCTTCAAGATAGTTATCAATAGATTTATTTTCCCATTCATCAACATTAAGTTTAAAATCCTTATTAAGCAAATTTAAAAACTCCAAAAATTGATTCTTTGTAGTTACTTGTTCGGTTTTTTCATAAAATTCCATCATATTATCACCTTTCTATTTAAGGGTAGATTTGCTTATCCTAGTTCTGTTTAGTTCTGTTTAGTTATATTTTCTCATGTATTTTCATTTCTTCAGGTTTGTTAATATTTAGTGTAAAAACTAAATCCGAAGTGGTAAAGACTCTCAATAATTCCTCTTCTATTTCTAATTTATAAAATGGATTGGAATTTGTTGAGAAAAATGCCCAAACTAGATTGTTTTGAATATCAACATTTGCAAAAAAACCTTCATTCCCCATACTCCCTTCACCACAGATAAATAAATTTTTATCATGTTCTACAAACTGTGGATGTTTTTCAATCTCACACCAGATATCAGCATTAAAATTTTCTACACTTTCTATGGAAGTTTCACAAACTGGATTTATAAAGAATTTTGTTATATTATTATCAATCACTTCATAAAAATCCATAATAATAATCTTGCCTGATGGATAAACTATACCTTCAATTCCTGGTAGCTTATTATTTTTCCAATGATATTTTATAGTCTCATTATTTTTCATTTTTCCTCCGTAATTAAGTTTAATTTGGACATTCCCTTTGAAAATTGTTCCTCTGAACAAAAAGCATCATATTTCATGCCGGGGTATTTTCTCTGAAATTCTTCTTTTAATTGACCAATTCTTTTACCTTTCGGAAAAGCAGTAATTGAATCATGAGAATACGTATTATTAGATAAATAGACAAAGTCTAGGCTCCAATTGTTATTTTCTAGTGTATATACACTACAATCTTTTGTAACCCATTTTTCATCACTTATTTCTTCTAATAGCACTTTTTCTGGAAATTTTCTATTCGGTAAATAAGCATATCCTCCATAGAAAATATAATCAATTAAATCCATTTGTAAGATATTATGCTTATCCATTCTCTGGACCCTAGCGGATTTGTCGTTGTTGTGCAGTTACCACGACGGTCATTTTTAAACTATACGTGTACTGACCAAGCAAACAAATCTTCTAGTTATTGTTAAAACTCTCTAAGTCAGCTAGTATGATATCGTAGTCTTTCTTAATAGGTAAAAATAAATATTTCAGGGTCTTATGATTCATTAGATCTTTTATTTTTCCATCTCCAATACTTGTTGTTCCGATAATACGAACTTCTTGTAAATTAGGTAGCTGATGAAGAAAATCTAATGAAGGGATTTCACCACAACTCTCAATTATTATTTTTTCTATGCTAGAAACATTTCCAATTGAACTCCAATCCTTAATATTTTTGCAATTTTGAAATCCTATCGAAGTTAATGATTTTCCCTCTTCAATCCACTTTATAGAAGTAATTTTTGAATTATAACCTATTCCTAAGTGCTCTAAGAAAGGCATGTGCTTAAGAACTTCAAATTCTAATATTTTATTTTTTACTAGCCCTATTCTTTTAGCTTTTGTAAATATATTGAATTCTTCAGATGAATCGCCAATATAATTGTCAATAAATAAGTACTCTAGATTTTTGTTTTGAAAAATTGAACTACAAGTTTTTCTATCATAATTTAAGTACACACACCACAATGAATGTAGCTCTGCAAAAGGAATTACTTCATCAGTTTTCCCGAAAAAATTAAAATATTCTAATGAACTATAATTTTTAAGTTCATTTAAGGATCTATAATCATAAGAGTTTAACCTAAGCCCTCTAATATCTGAAATATCATTGAGTTTTTTTATATTCTCAAACTTGTGTTTTATACTCTCATGTGAAACGGACACACTGTCTATTTCTTGCCTTTTTATATCTTCAATATCAATTACCCCTATGTCTGGATCTATGTTAATAAACCTAAAGTTCCTATTAAAATAAACTTTGTCGAAAACCATAATACCCTCCTTGAACCCCCTATTTTGAACAGTCAGGACTTTTTATTTGCAAGATCTTCGCCTGCATCTTCAAAAGCTTTTATCATACCTGCCTCTGCTTTGAAAAAATCTGCTTCTTTACCACGAGGAATTACCAATACCTGTAAGGATTTCAACTGTGATGACGTTAAATTACCTGTACCTAAATGTTGTCTTAATCTTGTATATAAGTTATTAGCCTTATCAACATACCATTTCGTGATACCATCTCTTATTTTGTCATAGCCAAACGTCTCCCAGGTATCATCATAATAATCAGCCCGAATGACATTCCCTAGGCCGTCGTGCTGATACGCTGTCCAACGATCACCTGGACGATGAATTCTCTGAACCAATCCTGCCTGACTTCGTTCATACGTTCTTGTAATTTCATCAAAGCCGATTTCCTTAATGATATTCCCTTTCATATCACGTTCAAACTGATACTCTTCGCCTTTTTCATTAATTACAGCGGCTAACTGCTCTTCTGTATCATAGGTGAATTTGACTTTCTTCCTACCTTGTTCTCAAGCCTTCAAGTTGCCGAGAATGGTGTAGGCAAAGGAAACCTGCACTAATTTCCCGTAAGTGATTTAACTAATAGGCTTTATAATGAGCTTTCATACCCGAAACAGGATTAAAGATTAAAGCTACCTTATTGAAAAAAGAAGCCAATTTGAATGAGGTTACTTTAATCATTTCATGTACGATTTTTACTAATAACTGCTTCCATCTAGCGCACTTCCGCTTACCTGCCTCTACAAAAAACAATCAATGATGAAGCTTTATTAATTGTTTTCGTCAAGAGCAAACGTTAAAACGCTGCTTTTACACTAGAATATTTTATTTCTGCTCAGTTCTTACTTTTGCACCCAACGAAATAAAATAGTCAGCTAAAACTAAAATATTTTCCCCATATCCCTCAGCTATTAGAAACCCATTACTATTTAATCGGTTTCGTATTTCATCGAATGATAGACCCGTTTCTTTTTTTACTGCTAAGATCACTTTTGATTTATTTTCACCTGGAGCATCAAGATACACATAATATTTTTTTACTTTTTCTCTAATTCGTTGCTCAATTGGGGCAAAATTTTCTTTTGATTTTGCAATAGGAAGGAATTCGCATATATTTTTAATTTCTTCATTATTTAATCTAATTTTCCACTCCTTCTCCATTAACTCATAAAAATTAGATTGATATTCTCCGCTTTTATAGTACCTATCCTCATGTTTATCAAGCCATACAGATAAAAAATAGTCCAATTTTTCCAGTGAATCCACTAGGAGCTTTGGGGAAAATTCTCCTCCAACATAATCATAATAAATTGGAGTTTCAACTTTACTTATATCTGCAATTACTGGATTTCCACTCCAACTGGAAATAATAATCCAATTTCTATTCCATTTCATTTTCTCCGAGAAATCTATCCAATCTTTACCTTCTCTAATAAACCTGTAACCTTCTAAAGCAACCATTAGATTTTCCATACCAATTATATAGAAGTCGTTGGTCCAATAAAACATTATGTCTTTAGATTTAGGCAAACCACTGTACCATTTCAAAAGTGCTTGACTTAAAAGGGGGAGTTTAAAATTTTCTTCTAACTCCCGTTTCGTTTCTTCAGATGTTCCTAGATATCTAATCTTACTGCCATTTTCATTTTTAGAAATCGAATGAGCTAGGTATTTCATCGTTTTTTACAGCCCCCTCCACTGTTGTATCTATCATTGCTTGGCGATCAATTAGTCGATCAGTAGTTGCATTGGCAACACATTGTCTATGGTCTCTCTCACCATATAAATGTTCATTATATCCTCCAACATAGCCTTATGGAAGGGGCTTGGCTCGTTGAACAAGGCTAGCCCCCCTCTTCATGTAAATCCATGCCTCGTCCCATGTTTCTAAAAACTATCCCCGGAAAGGGCGAGCGTCTCATTTTCTAGTGGTATTCTGACACTTCAAGCTAATTATTGTCCCATATCCTTATATACAGTGAACAGAATCCAGTTATAACATCTAATAATTCGAGTATTATATCTTTACAAGAATCATCCTTAATGTCTCCTCTTAAACTTTCTAACACTGCATATGCATCATTTTGCTTACCACCGGCATCTTTATATCCCTTAAGGATATTAAGCAAGTCAAAAAATTCACAATGATTTATTAAGCCATTGCGAATGTCAGTTTTCAATTTTTTATTATTATATTCTTTATTCACATTTATTCACTTTTCCCCATTTACTTTGTGTCTTTGATAAAGCATTTTGATACTTATCAATATGCATGCTACTTGCAGGCTACAATAGTGCCATGTGTCGGTCTACCTGTTACATCATATTGCCATTTGCTAATGACATCGCCAAGTAAGCTTCTCTCTATTTCTTGACCTGAACAAGAAGCAGTGGGATGCGACACATTTCCCATTTCATTACGTGTTACATCGATTTTTGCATCTAAGTTACTCGTAATCTGTGAACGATTGCCTAAAACAGCTATCATTTTTTAAATTATCAAAAAATAACCATTACCTGTACGTAGGGCAACATCATGTCATTTCAATATCCGTTTCTAATAGTGATCCATAAACGCTTTAATATCAAAGTTTTTGGCAGGTTTCGTTTCTCGTGTCTAAAAACCCTTGTCTCAGATGAAGATAGACAGTAAATACACGGCGAAACAATTTCATTTCTAACGTAAAAAACATAAGTAAGGAAGTGCTTGGGTCTTCTTTACTTATGTTTGTAATTTCTTTCATCTGGTGAATAATACGGAATAGCATAGGAAGCCACATGAATTAAAACTATACTTCTCGCTTAAATACTTAATTTCTAATTGAAAATAAAATTGGTGACGTATCTTTTTATCTCCCCAAGCTCGCCTTGTAGCAATATCTCTTTCTTATTTCGGATAACCATTACATTAATATTTAATATTGAAATGTGAATATATTCATTTTTGTAATTTTCAACTTCAATAAAAGAAGAAGAATCTGTACAATCTTGTAAATTATTAAGTTCATGCAAAAGATTATTCCATTTATCTAAATATAATTTTTCCTCAATTGTGCCGCTTTTTGTTTTGTTATTTTTATAACGAAGTTTTATTTTTGGAGATATTTCTCGGTTCCAATTTACAGTTGAAACAATGTCTTGTCGCAAAAATTTAACAATATCAGGAGATTCATCTCCACTAAATTCACAACTATATACTGGAAATACATCTATGGTTTTTTGATAGAGTCTATCACTATAAGTTGAAAAACTAGTATGATACTGCGAAGGTATAAATAACATTGCGTCAAAATTAGTTTCCTTGTAAGCAATATTAGCTATCTTAACTATTCTATTTGTACAATCGGCATTTATGAATTTTTCAATAGACATTAAAAATTCATAAATCACTTTTACCCCCAATTCACCTCTTATTGAGACTTTTATTATATACCCTTCTAACAATGAGAAATTTAAATAATATGCTGTATTGCCCAAAAGCACTTACACAAATTTACAATTGAATAGAAAAGAGACATATCTCTTCACCCTATGTACTTAACAGGACTACGAAGTTGGCAAAACAAAAAGACAGAGAGTTGGATCGAATTTGTTTACTATGAAGCAAAGGCAGGAACGCAGCTGGACTGGATAAAAAATCAGTTACAAGCTGCCTAGGAGAACCTTCGTTTTTTTTATATGGTAAATTTTGCATCGGATTTTGGGCAAGTCTAGTAAATATATTTACTAATGTACCTTCCGCTTGAACTAACCTTCGTTATTAAGTATATTCCCTCATAAACCAATACAATAATAACATGATTGTCCATTTTTTCAGGATTACTTATTCAATCAAATAGACCGATTGCGGAACAGGAAAAAATCCTGCATATCAGCACAGGATTTTTAATCAAACTTTATTATAAACTATCAGACTTTTTTACAAATTATCAAACTTTGTTTTAAAACCACAGTTGACTACTTTATTCATCTTCCTGGTCAATAGGTTCCTTAATATAGTCGCCTGTCAGAGCATCCACATAACCAAACCCATCCGAGTTATCCCATGTATATACAAGAAGCGGTGCTGGAGCTTGTTGATCCATATACCATGGCCATATATATTTCAGCTTCAGTGGTCTATGCTTGATAAATATCAAAAGCGCTTGCTCTTTTGTCACGATAGTTTGCGAATCTGGGAGTTCCACTTTTTCCAATGGAGTAAAAAGATAGAAAGAAACAACCTTTCCTGTTTGTTTATCTATGCCCACTTGATAACTGTGATCTTGTACGGGAATTCCCTGATGGAGCTTAGTGAAATAAAATTGATACGTACCATTTTGATCATCGGTCTTTTCTGGTAATTTACTCTTATCTACCCATGACGGAATCTCTGATTCTTCAAGGATATTCTGCTGTAATTCCAATTCGGTTGTACCTGAATCAGCATATGTCTCCAGGAAATCACGGGCCACAGTAAATGCCTGTTCTTCTGTTATCTTTGCTGCTTGCTTTTTTTGCTCTTCATTTGTATATAAGCTGGCACTATATACTTGACCTGTTTTTCTATCCGTTGTTATATAAGCGGTTACTTGACCATCTTCTGTGTTAAATCGATAGTTCAAATAGGGCCTTTCTTTTTGCCATGGAAAATTGAAAGGCCGTTCAACATGTAGTGTTCCTGCAGCACTATTGATATCAAATAGCTTGGTAAGCAGCTGTTTTACTTCTTCTTCGGAACGCACAATAAGCTTTTGTCCTTTTGGGTGAAGTGTAGTTTTAGTTGGTTTTGATTGCAAAGAAGCACGCTTTTTTTCGTTAACTTTTTTGCCCGTTTGCGCATTATATCCGAAGTCGTTTAAATCGTAGCGTAAGACAGGTTTTGTTTTTATATTTTCTGAATCTCGTCCATCTTTCTTTGGTTGCTCTTCTACGTAATTTAGGATGATGTTATCTGCGGTAGTTATGTTCTTTTTAACTTCTTCAATCGGTAGTGCGGTATCTGGTTTCGGTATCTTGACTGTATCTAAATCAACTGGAGTATATGAATAGTTTGTAATATGACCAAATGAATCCACATTCAGGCGTACTCCTTTGTTCTCTATAGGTATACCGTTGAGAAGGAGTGGGAATTCCACCGAACGTTCACGCCAGATTATTGTTGTTCCATCTTCATTACGGTTTGCAGAAGCATGGGCGGGAATCGATAGAGCTATATGACTGTTTCAGCAGCCGTTTTTCTTTGTTCTACTAACAGAAGTTACCTTTAATAACTATAAACACATACATAGGAAAAATTGGGTATCAAGTGTTTGTAATTTGTATTCCCATCGTTTTATTATGTCACAGGCTCTTGCCTGCTTTGGATTCCTATAAACAGGCAACTGCATAGAATAAAAGAAATAATGAAATCATGGGAGGAGAACGAATATGTACTGTAAATCATGCTACAACTATCAATGGCATAATCCAATGCATAACAATTGGAGTTATAATCGAAATCCTTACTATTACAATTGGAACAATTATAATTGGAATAATAACTGGAATCTTTATTATGGATACATTGGGATGAAAGATTATGGAGCAAAACCATTTGTAGTGAATATTGACCAAGCTACTAAACAAAACAATACTTACCGCACCTCTTTATGGACAGGGGAAAACTTACAAGTGACTCTGATGAGTATTAATGTTGGAGAAGACATCGGTTTAGAAGTCCATCCGACAACTGATCAATTCATACGCATTGAAGAAGGTCAGGGACTTGTTCAAATAGGCGATAGCAAATATAAATTAGATTTTCAAGAAATGGCATATGATGATTTTGCAATTATGATACCTGCTGGAAAATGGCACAATGTAACCAATACGGGAAATAAACCACTTAAAATTTACGTCATCTATGCACCGCCTGAACATCCATATGGTACAGTTCATGAAACAAAAGCAATTGCCATGTCTACTGATGAAAACTACCATTACTAATTTTAATCAAGTGAAATTTGATGTGGATTAAATATCAAAAGTGAATCAATTTCATAACCTAAAGCCCTTGAACCTTGCGGTTCAAGGGCTTTGAGGTATGAAATTGATTCACATAGAAAGATTTTTCTCAAGATCATTAAATAATTTAAATACCATCACTCGTTCACCAGTACGAGAGCTTATATCAGTATGAAAACTTTTCACTTTTTCTCCAGTTATAGTTAATATAATATTCTTAAGATCTTCTATACCTGATTCGACTAATTCCGAACGAGTTTTCTTTATAGTTAACAGTCCCTCTTTTGTTTCACAAACGGTATATTCAGCTGGTGTTAAAATACCTTGTAAATTCACAATTATCATATCCCGTAATATATCTGTTTTAACAGATATAGACCCACGCCCCAGAAAGTCCTTTTCCCATTGAGTAACTGCCTTACTTATTTCAGATTCATAAGAACCTTTAGATATTTTCATAAATTATACATCTCCTATAGAACAAAAAAATTAGTCTATTACTTCCTTCACTAGCTATTCCAAGAGGAAGACCAAGTTCATCCATTCCCATTCTTGCTTTTTTCCAGAGAGTTTCTAAGGGAGTAAGCTATCGCTCTATCTCTCCAGAAAAAGTTCCTAACAGGTCCGTATTGATCTTATTAGGGACTTTTATAGAAACATTTAAGAACTTTTTAAAAGGTTGGACAATTACCCATTGTTTCCCATGCATTGTGGATAGAACTGCCTTTTTCCCCATATATGGGGGCATAGAAGTTAACTTCCCCTTCCGTTTCAAAATGAAAGTGTGATCAGGTAAGGTTTGACGCTGTTTTATTAGTAGGAACCTCCTCAATTGAGGATTTTCCATCCTTATTATTAACTATTAAACCACAAACTTTAACATAAGACGGTACTAAAGGATGGTGACGAATGATATCAACACTCTTTTCGATACTGTCAATGATATTTTCATTTCCATTTAGCCATTCATCAACCGTACCACCTGAAAATTCAGGCATACAATTTTGAAAAAGATAGCCTAATGTTTGTATTTTATCTTTCATTGATTCAAGTTGAGTTAGTACATTAACGGTGGCAGTCCTCTTATCTTTTGTTCCTGCAACAAAAATCTCCTCGACATTTTCCTCATAAATAGCAATGATAACAGACCTCATTATATCTCCATAAGGATGTGAGATTACGGTACCATAGCTTTGTATCGTTAACATATTTTCTGGTTGAATGTTAGTCACTTGTTGTAGGAGAGGCTCCAATCCACTTTCAATATCCGTTAACAATAAAGCTTTTTTATTTTTATTTAAATCCATATCGTACACCCTTTCTTTATTTTTATGAATTTTTTAATTGAGTAACAAATCATTTGATAAATGTTTATTTTTGCAGTTCCCAGTTTTCCCAACGTCCTTCTGGATCAACACTAGCAAGTCGAACCCATCCATTTTGAACTTTTTTTCGAAATGCTGAATCATTATTTAATAACCGTTCTACATATTCGCTAGGTGCTTGGATGACAATCAGCAAACGAAGAGGAGAATGATAAGTCTCGTAATCTGATTGCATGACGGATTGCCAAGGTAGTCCAGCTAACAAGTCACTTGCATTCCCCTGCATAACACCGAGACCTGCTGTAACGGTTTGAGTTGCTTTATTTCCACTACCATAATAATGTGGCGCTACCGTTGAAGCGTAATATTGAAGATTAATCCATTGGGCCACCGTTCCTGGTCCTGCAATGATGTTAGCTAGGAGGTCACCACTTTCATCCTGATTCCAATCATAATTATGAAGGAAAGCTCTACCTTCCAAGTCACAATCCTGAGTTAGTTCACGTTGGCCAATAATAAAAGCGGCATTACGAGCTAATCCCCATTCCGGGCGTATCTCACTCCAATCTTCCGCAAATCGGTGTGCCTCAGCCTTCGGCTTTTTAAGCTCCTTTTGGAAATTCGGTAATTGAGCTAGACGTTCTGCATTTGCATTATGGCTCACTTTCGGCATAATAGCTTCGATACGATCAAATGCTTCTTGTGCAGCTTCGGAAAGTTCAGGAACATAAATCCAGCGTAATTCATCCACCGTAGTTTTATGCTCAGCAGCCACGAAAACGGTATCCTCAGGGATTTTAAATCCTTCAGAAGAAAGCTTTCCTCTAACCTCTGGAAGGTTGCATAAAGCAGCTAAAACCCTAGCATTGAATCCACCTGCAGCTCCACCGCAAGCACCACAGTCGAGAGCAGCGGCATAAGGATTGTTGGTACTTTGGCTACCATGACCACATATTACGACTAATGGTGCGAAATTTTTAGTTAGCCCCATCATTTTCAGAGCTTGGCGCGCATAATTCACTCTTTCTTCTTCAGAAAAACCAACAGGTATCTCTGCTTCTGTATTATGAACATGATTAAGCGAGAGCGTTATATTAGGTTTGCGTAACCAAGTCTCACGAAGGTTACGAATAAAACGATCTGCTCCTCTTGGCACAAAACTACGTGCTACCATTTGTAGACTAAGCCAAGGTCCACTTAGTTCAGGTAAAAGTAAGCTCGAAAGTACATTCTGTTTCATCATTTTAAATGTATAGCTTAAGGAATTAACTGCCTGCTTACGTTGTTGATATGATTTGAGTTCATTTTCATTTGCAGACTCTTTTATTTTGTGCCGAGGCTTTAGTATAACTGGCAGAGAAGAATGGCTGTGATTACTCCCGAGTTCACTTGTTGCTATTGGTAAGCCAAAAAAACCAGCAATTCCAATCGTTTCAAACGGACCTTCTTTTTCAAGTTGACGACGAAAAGGTTCTGATCGTACATCAATACAGAATGCTAATTGAGCTAATGTAGATTTTTTATCGTTGGTCTTACGTTGTTTAGAGAATATTTTCTGACTTAGTCGATCTGTGTATGTTTGCTCCCAAGCTTCTAACCAAAGTTTCCTGCGAAGCTTCTCATCAAAGCTATAGGCAAATGATAAATATTCGTTTTGTTCAGCGACTGACATCTGTGACCATTCCTCAATTGTAAGGTCCCCCCAATGGATCCAAGATGCTATAAGGGGAGTAATCGAAACTCTTTTCTCAGATCGTTGATTGGTCAAAGGTAGGTAAGGCTTTATAAGCGCCAACTCCATGGAAATTCGAACTGCTAAATATTCTGTTAGGAGTGCATGTTCATGGCTCGATTGTCGGGAGCGCCAAAGCATCATCCCTGCCCACCCAGGTAAGGAAAGTAAATGACCTTCAAGATAAGCCTGTATCTCTGATTCAGGTATTTCTAGTACGAATAACGCTTCTTTTAAAGCCATATGTACCTCTTGTGGCCAACCTTTTAAACTTTCACGTTGCTTTTTACTAAGTGCCGGATCATATTGAATGAGACGCTGCCAGGCACGATAGAAACCTTCCTCACGATTTGGCATTGTCCAACCTGCCTGAGAGTCATCAAGATATAATTTACACCACTTGATGACATGATGATCAAGAATATTGACTAACCTTTTACCATCTTTATTCTCTATATGCGAACTTATTGGTTGCATTGGAAAATTCTCGATATTATCCGTATTCAGTCCACTAAATTCCTCTCCTAATTTCTCCAGCTTGTGTAATGATAAAAGGTTAGAAGGTAATGGATCTAATTTTAGTGCAGTATGACAAAATCGCTCTGCCACGTCCCGTGGGATATTAAAGGAATGTGAATCAAGCCAACGCTGTAGCCCCATTTTCACAAAAGCTTCATCAATCTCACCTTTACTCTTTGCCGAAAGGATCATAGACGCACTAGGGTATATATCAACATCACGAGTATTTTTTAACCAATCTGCAACCTGGTCAAAAGATTGCTTTTCAAGTCCCATCCATGGATTACGTGCTGCAAATGTAGAAATAGGCCAAAGTGGTGCAATCACTCGGCTAGCAGATTCAATTAAAACGTTAATATCACTTTCTTGAAAATCAATATCTGTATCTTTCTTTTTTACATTTTCTTTCGTTAATTCGGATGTTACGCCCATCAGTCATTACCTCCTTATGATAAGTATTGTTTAAGGTAGTTTGGATGACTCTCTACTGACTTTGGTTTTGCTTCACCTAATCGTACTAACCAAAGATAGAGTACTGCGAAGGAAACAGATGAACGATGACGAGCAACCCACGTACCTAAAGCACTACCAAATAGTAAGAGACATACGACAATGATGACAACTGACATTGGAGGTTGAACACTATGAAAAACGGTTGTATGCAACCACTCATAGAAGAGGTTATGAATGATAAAATAAACGATGACAGCTCCTCCTAAAAATGATAAGCCAGCAATTCGACCAATTCTCCCCTCTCCAAAAGCTACGAGCTGTGTCCAAGAAACGGACAATGACCACCCTAAGATTAGCGCACTAATCAATTGATACCCCTCTCCAGGATCCATGAGCCAAAAAGCAACTCCTACAACTAAGCTTAATGTCCGACCAGCCACGATCCATAAATAGGATGACCTTTCATTAACGCGAGCTGATACTTCGAAACGACGTACTGCCGAACCAGCCTGTAAAAATAGCGTAGCTTTGAACAAACCATGTAAGATAAGATGAATAATGGCTGCAATATGCGCACCTAATGCACATTGAATGAGCATAAACCCCATTTGTCCAATCGTGGAGCCTACTAACTGACGCTTATAGTCAACCTGGACTAAACTAATTCCAGATCCAATCAATACAGAAATGCTTGCTAGCATAAGTAAAATAATCGAAGCTATATCACCATTAAAAAGAGGCGAAAATCGAGCTAGCATAATCCCACCTGCATTTACTAAACCTGCATGCATAATCGCAGAAACAGGAGTCGGAGCAACAACAGACTCAATTAACCATCTTTGGAAAGGCCACTGGGCTGCAGGAATTATCACTACTAATACAATCAATAAATTAATCCCTGTTCTCTCCCATGATCCAAGTTGAGCTAAACTTTCATTTGTTAGAGCTAATGATAACTGCCATTGACCTGTGACTTGAAAAAGCCAAATCATCGCGAATAACAAAGAAAACCAACTTAACATAAATAATCGACCAGAAACCTTGGCTGCTTCACTAGTTACTTTCCAAGCACTGTTTAACCTTATAAGTAAGGTTAAACCTACGAGAGTTGCTCCCCAAAATATAATCATCAAGCGGAGATCACCACTTAACCATGCAATTGAAGCAACACCTGTAGTGAATGTGAAAAGGGTAAAATACTTACGATAATGGCGGTCTCCCATTAAGTAACGTACAGAAAAACGCTGAATGATTAAACCAATTGCAAGAACAAAGAAAGCCATTAACCAAGCTAAGGAATCCAAGTACCAAGGACCAACATTTCCATTCACACTACTATTAGCAAGAGCCACTAAGGAAACCAAAGGCAGTAATGCCACGATACCAATATGAATGCGAACAAAACTCAAGGGTACTCGTGGATGTAAAAACAATAGTCCACTTAGCCCAGAAGCAATAAGCATAATAAAAAATAATGATAACAATGATGATGAACTCAAAGAACCTAACATAAAACATTCTCCCTTTTAAACGGCGTTAACACATAAAAAATTACTTTTTAAAAAGGCCATATATCTTTCAAAAAAGCATACATTTTATTTGCTCCATTACGATTTTGTGAATAAATTTGTATTTACTCAATAAAAAAACCGACAACTTCAAACTTCAATGATGATTTAAAATCATTGAATCTTGAAAATTGTCGGCTTCACTTCAACTAACCTCAGCGAAGTTTTTTGAAGAGCTACCTTTTTATAGGTTATATTACTTTATGTTTTAACTTCTTTCTAAAGAAAACATTGGTATAATTTTAATTTAGTTGCTTGATTATGAAATAAATCGATTTACATTACTCTTCCTTTTTGTATTAGGATACTTTTTCATCCAGTCAATATTAATTATTAAAAGAATGCTAAAGGCCTATTTATTTAAAAAGGCAAAAATAAATATCTACCGATTATTAAATTAAGTATAAGATATGCCAAATTTTAAAAATTGTCAACAAGAAAGCTCCCATTTACTATTCCGATGGACTGGTCCTTAATAGAATAAAGAGTGATTATTAGTTCCCTTCCGATAGCTTTCTATATAAATGAAGCTCTAGACACATTTGTAATTTCACATATTTGATTTACAGTCATACCTTATACGATGTCAAAAATGTAAATGTCACAGAAGAAGCATTAAATCAGCGGTTTAATTAACAAGCCGTAAAATTCCTTAAAACCATTTTCAATTGTATTTTTCAGAAACAGCTTTCAGATTCCCCGTTAAAAATAGAAAATTTGCCGTTTCATCGTATTCGAATGTTAGATTCCACCGGCTTTAAAACCCCAACCGATGATCCAGATACAGGATATCAAGGTTGTGCGCAGCCCTCATTGAAAATTCAAGTCGAGTATGAAATGAAACAAGGACAATTTCTTCATCTTGATATTCGAAATAGAAAAGAACATGATACCACATATGCGGCTACCTTACTACACACTGTACAACCAGGAGATTTACTGCTTTGTGATTTAGGATATTTCTCATTAGATGAGCTAAAATCCATTCATGAACAAGGGGGTTATTATATTTCCAGAGTCAAGCATAATGTCAAAATATACCTTACTAAAGAGCGATCAGAAAAGCCGAAATGTGCAGAGGATTTCATGAAAGACTTGGCACCTGGAGAAACCATGGAAGTACACCATGTATATATCAGTCAAAAGAGGACTCCACAACCACGCCTCATTCTTTATCGTTTAACGGAAAAACAAGAAAGAGACAGAGAAGAAAAGTGGAATCAACGACGAAAAAAGATGAAACACACCTCCAAACATCGCCAAACGCATCCCATTTACGCTTATATCACAAACACATCCGTTAAAGAGATAGCAAAAGAAGCTGTATATCCATTGTATTCGTTACGATGGCAAATTGAAATTCTATTTAAAGTATGGAAATCGATTTTTCGTATTCATCGAATTAAAAAAGTGAAAAAAGAGCGATTAGATTGCCATTTATACGGTACATTGATTTCGATTCTGATTTCATCGAGTGTTACGTTTAAAATACGAAGTCTCCTTTATCAAAAAGAAAAAAGGGAGATCAGTGAATATAAAACCATGTACATTGTGAAAGAAGCGTTACCCAATATTTATATTCACTTGTTTAAAACGCACAAAAAAATCTTTTTTGATGGTCTGTATGATCTCATAAGGAAAAATGGTAAAAAATCGAAGAGATGGAATAAGAAGAGTCCCTTTGGTATTCTGGAAGCTCTGCCAGGTTGATTCCTGATCGGTTGGTTGATAGCGAATTTTAAAAAGCCTTGGCATGGGAAAAAATCATGGTTGTAGATAAGGAATGGATAAAAGGTTCAAAAGCTTTCAGCTTTTGAACCTTAACTTGATGGCTATGTGGTATTACCCCACCACCATCAAGTTAAGGGAATCATAACGAGAGAAAAAGAGTTGTTTTATAAAAAATAATCCTGTATGAAGGGAAATCATTAAAAATAGGCATACCAAATAAACCCTTACGGGTTGCTTTTTTAAATTATGCTATCTTACGAGCCGAAGTGATATAATTATAAACAACACCCAATATATCAAAGACCGTTTTTTTCCTGTATCGATGGGATTTTCGCCCGTTTTTCTGTAGGAGGTCAAACAGGCGGCTCAGGATCTTTGATAGTTCTTGGGTGTTCTTTTGTAAAGCTTGATAAAACAGTAAGAAGTAATCCTTGATTATGTACATCGCTTTATATTCACTCAATTCCTTTTGTTTCTTACGCAATAGAAGCTCTCTCATTTTAAACATCGCCGATGAACATAATAGAATCGCAATAAGTTGGCCGTATAGATGACACTCTAGTCGGGGTCTCACCAACAAAACGCGAATTTTGTACGCTAAGCGATTTTTTACATAGAAAAAGCCGATTTCCTGTACGTTAAGAAAAATCGGCTAACGGGAATCAAAAGCCAAATAAATGAAAAAGGGAATCTATAGCGGAGGAGCAAGATATAGCCTACATTTATTTACTTCCAATGACTTCGTTTATATAAACAAAACCCCTTCAGTCCATAACCGAAGGGGTTTTTAAATACTATTTTTTCTCTTTGATAACCAATAAAACACCAGTGAGAATCAAGATGGAGCCTATCCAAAACGTTACGCCTATCTTCTCTCCTAGAATAAGCCATCCAAGTAATGTTCCAACCACAGGCTGAAAGAAGAAAAACAGTCCTCCGCTTGAGGCGTTAAGCATTTGTAATCCACGATTCCAAAGTAGAAATCCACCTGCTGTTGAAACAACGCCCAAATACAAGATCCCTCCCCAAATAGTCGGGTGAGTCAATTGAGAGATGTTAATTGCGTGTAATCGTGGTAAAACAAAAGGGGTCAACACAATTAGGGCTACCAAGATGGAATAGGTCGTTACTACAATCTGCGAATAATCACTCGGCACACGCTTTACAAGTACAGACATAAATGCCCATGTTAATGCAGCTATGAGAAGTGAAATACCACCAAGTTTACTGGAAAAATCCACATGACCAACTCCAACTATGAGAAAAACCCCCGCTGTTGCTAAAAAAACAGAAATCCCCTTTTTTAAGGTTAACCGTTCTTTAAGAATGAGGCGAGCAAAAATAACCATAAATGCTGGTGTTGAGGAAGTTATAATAGCTCCCATTTGTGCTGAGGTCAGCATTGTACCAGCTTCCTGAGTCACAATCGAAATAGCATTACCAATGATCCCAATAGCTATAATTATTAAGAAATCACGTTTATGGATTTTCCATTTTTGTCGCGTTATGAAGCCGATCATGAGAAGCGCTACAATAGCCACTAAATAGCGCATCCACACCAGTTCCAGTGGAGGTATGACCGATACTACGATTTTAACAACAACGTACATACCGCCCCAAATACTGGAAGCTAAAGCTAAATATATAGAACCTAATAAGGTGCTTTTCATTTTTTGTTCCCTCCGTCTTTAGTTAAGGTCAAGCAAACCCTTAACGGAGAGATGTAGTCACCTTCACTCCACTAAGGGCGTAAAAGTGCTACTGGTACATCGTTTTCAAATAATGGAGACAAATACATTTTGATTCACCTCTATTCCCGATCTAACTACAATAATATGCATTTTATACTAACAAATTATATTCCATTTGAACAGACAAACTACGTTTAGTAAATCTTATTTATCGAACTATCCTGCTCGGTAGTTTAAGTATATCTCTTTACACATACTTTTTTAAATATAAATATCCAGTTGCTGTCTTTTAGAAAGGGTCCGGAAACGGTCGTTTTTAGGATAATGATTTATCAACTCTAGGGAAGATTACTTCATTAACTATTTTTGTTTCGGGATAACCTCAAGACATAAATTACATCAAAAGCATTGACATAGTTTATGCCTTTTATTATTGTTGACTTAAATTACGTCAAGGGGTGAAAAAAATGAGTGATCAAAACATTTTAAATTCTAAAACTACATTAGAATACCTCGTATTGGTCAATGAACGGTCTTATTCAGCGATCGGTAGGGAGTTAAATATTACTCCTCAACAATTTTCGGATTGGATTAAGAAACGCAGACCGATTCCGCAAGAAAGATTAAAAACACTTAGTGACTATTTTGATATCGATGAATCGTATCTAGTGGATGAGAATAATTTCACAAAAAATCTCGACCCAATTAATAAGATTGATATCCAAATGCTGCTCATTAAGAAAAAAATAAATGAAGGTGTTGAGGAGACAGAGCCTTATCTAGAACATATCCAGAAGCTTCAAAAGGAAAAAGCGAAACAAATTCGTATTGGAAGATTGGCTTCGATACTCCATCATGATGATGAAGAAATAGACCGAGGAATCGATCTATTCTTGACAGAAATGGAGCAACTGATAAGGGGGAAACGAAATGACTAATAGAATCGAGAGTTGATTAAAGGGCTGTTTTCTACAATCTTTTTTTCGGGGCTAACGGGCATTACTTCATAACTATTTTGCTTCGGGATAACCGCGAGACATAAATTACGTCAAAAGCATTGACATAATTTATGTCTTTTGTTATTGTTGACTTAAATTACGTCAAGGAGTGAAAAAAATGAGTGATCAGAACATTTTAAACGCTAAAACCATTCGTTACGTCGAACCATCGCAACGCGCTGGCATGAGGTTCATGCAGCGAGGTATTAAGGGCAGCGTCATCATGCTGAACCTGCTGCGTTTTCGTGATGTTGCCGATTACACAGCCAATCCTGAACTAACACCGGGGGTCCCAATCAGCGGTGCCGAAGCTTTCAACCGCTATATTGAGCACACGCTCCCATTTCTCCGTGAAAGCGGGGGTGAAGTCATGTTTCTTGGCGATGGCGGAGAGTTTCTTATCGGTCCCGAAGACGAAAGATGGGATCTTGTCATGCTGATCCGCCAGAGCAGCGCGCAGTCGTTTCTTGCTTTTTCAAGTCATCAAGACTACCTAGCCGGTATCGGACATCGGACTGCAGCAATCGAAGATTCACGCCTTCTGCCTATGGCAGAACTTCCGATACCGATTTAATTGGAGGAGAACATGACCATGAACATCCTAAAAGTCAACGGCGTCGATTTGGTCTATGACAGTTTCGGTAACGAAAACGACGAGGCTATTATCCTAATCGCCGGGCTTGGAACCCAGATGATCCGATGGACGGTTCCGTTTTGTCGAATATTAGCAGCGCGGGGCTTTCGCGTGATCCGCTTTGACAATCGCGACGCAGGTTGCTCGACGCACTTTAGCCATTATCGGGCGCTGGATTTTGACGCACTGGCGACTGCTCTCATGTCGGGACAACGACCGGGTATCCCCTACACTCTCGATGACATGTCCGACGACGCTATCGGACTGCTAGATGCCCTTTTAATTGACCGGGCACATTTCGTTGGCAGGTCGATGGGCGGAATGATTGCCCAGATTGCAGCCAGTGAGTACCCTGAACGGGTTTTATCGCTCACCTCCATTATGTCCAGTTCCGGTAATCCCGCCCTTCCGCAATCTGCCCCGGATGTCATGGCGATGATGACTAAACCGGCGCCGAACCCATTTAAGGATGAAGCAGGATTTTTGGCGCACAGCCTCTCTTTTGCCAAACGCATTGCCGGCACCGGCTATCCGTTTGAAGAGGACGCTTATCGGGCGCTCATTCTGGAGGAAGTACAGCGAGCTTACGATCCAGGCAGTGTCGGACGACAAATTGCAGCGATCGCTGTCTCCGGTGACCGTCGTCCGCGGCTGGCGACCATAAAAGTACCAGTACTTGTCATTCATGGGGTGGACGATCCCCTGTTCGTCCCGGCGTGTGGCGAGGACACGGCTTCTGCCATCCCAGGTGCCGAGCTAATGTTGGTTAACGGCATGGGACACGACCTTCCGCACCAACTGTACAAAGTAACCGCTGATGGCATAGAGCGAACGGCTCGTCGCAATTGACCAGCGCTTCCTGCACCTAGCAACCAGCCACCTACTCCGTTTTGTACATCGTGGATTACACCGATTTCGGCGGAACGTATATGGCGATGGCGATCGTGCCAAAGATCGGATTCACGGGCAAGAACATCATCGGCGTGCATTACGATCAGTAAAGTTGAAATAATCTAGTTGAAAACGCGAAGAACCTTTGGCGTTATTGGCTGGAGGTTTTCTTTTTTTAAAAATCTCGAATAATACGAGAAGGTCAGACTTTATGGAACCACCTTCTGACAATAGTAACTAGATCACATGAAGGATTATGGGTAACTCGCTCAGCTAACGGGAATCAAGAGCTTAAAAGAAGGTTACGCATTAAAAACGGGTCATAACTGGAAATTTTATCCAGATTATGACCCGTTTTTACACGTATCTCGGTCGTACCCCATGCCCATCAAGGTAAGATAAATGGTTACCCCCAAACCGAAAAAAATAATGAAAAATTTTAGATGTCAAGCTCAACGCTTTTTTTAGAACAACAAAATTTATATTTTTTCCCACTATTACAAGGGCAGAGGTCATAAGGATTAACCGGTGTTATTCGTTCTTTGATCGCCTTTTTAAGATCGGAAATATCCTCTGTTAGCTCTAATCCTATAATGTAGGTAAAGTCGTGCTGATCACAAATTTCTGCGACTTTCTCTGCTTGCTCTTTAGTTCGTACCTTCACAATAATCGGACGTTGTTTAGAACCTAATGGATACATAATGGGTCACTCCATTTATATAAGGTTAATGTCAAGATCGGTGCCTTGATAAATGCCTGTTAAGTTAGGAACATTATATCGTACAACGTCCTAAAAATGGGCTATTCTTTCTGTAAAACACTATAGAAAGGATGGCTTTTTATGAAACAAGTGCCCTTTTCAGTACAAGAAGAAATGGAACTCATTGCTCAGGAGCTACGACGTCACTTTTCTCCTTCCCAACTTGAACAACTCGCCAGACAAACGGGTTTTGTCCAACGAAAAAGCAAATATACTGCACAAGACTTGGTTTCTTTATGTGTCTTTTTAAATGAAGATGTATCGATCACACCTCTCACACGATTATGCGGCCAACTGGATGCATCGCATCATCTTTCGATGAGCGCGGAAGGATTAAACCAACGGTTTAATTCGTCAGCCGTACCCTTTCTTCAAGCTCTTTTCTCAACGCTCCTTCAAGAAAAAATCATGGCTTCATCCTCTCTTCCTTGCGAACTTAATTCATATTTTGATCGTATCCGTATTCTTGATTCCACCGTTTTTCAACTTCCAGACTCATACGCTAATCGGTATCAAGGATCTGGAGGAAGCGCACATACAGCTGGTATGAAAATTCAACTTGAATACGAATTGAAAGCCGGTTTTTTTTTACAAGTAGATGTTTGTCCTGGTAAAAATAGCGACGGATTATATGGCACACAACGAACCAAAACAGTAGAAGAAAAGGATCTTTGTATTCGTGATTTAGGATACTTCTCTTTAGGTGACTTTAAAGAAATAGAGGAACGGGGCGCTTTTTACGTTTCGGGGTTAAAGGTAAATGTCCGTGTGTATGAAAAAAACGAAAATATGGAGCGATTCAAAGATNATTACCTATACGTACAAAACGCTTGAGTGCTATCAGCATTTACATAACGAATGCTTGATATAACAAGAAAAACGGGCAGAAACATTCATACCCGTTTTTTCGTTCATTTTTGGATATTCTTTACTTAGATATGCTCTTTAGAAATTCTAGTTTTTTCTGTGCATTTTCCTTTGTAATCATCTCCACACCACTATCAATCCGCTTTTCCACAGCTTCCCCTTTAATCGCCTTTACTGCATTTTCTACGCCTTTGTATCCCATATTGTATGGACTTTGTGCAACACTACCGGCCAATTTTCCGGACAGAATCGATTCTACAGCCTCAATGGTACCATCTGTACCAATCACTTTAATATCCAATCCTTTCGCTGTAACCGCTCGCAGTGCTCCAATCGCCATGTCATCGTTTGCAGAAAAAACACCTTTAATATCCGGATTTGTTTGCAGCATATTTTCCATTACGGACATCGCCTTATCCTTATCACTATCTGCTGGCTGTTCAGCAGCAATCACCATACCCGCACTAGTTAACGCCTCTTTCGCACCCTTAATCCGCTCATCCGTAGCTGGGTTGCCCAATGCTCCAGCGATTAATGCTACTTTATCACCTTTTTTCAGCATTTTTGCTAATGCTTCTCCGCCGGTTTTCCCTGCCGTTGTATTATCTGTACCAATAAATGCTGTTTTATCTGTCCAATTGGCATCACTATCTACAAGTAGAACAGGAATACCTGCCTGCTTATATCTATCAAAGACAGGAATCGCTGTTGCTGGTTGTGTTGGAGCTACAACTAGAGCATCTGGTTTCTGATTAAGTACATCTTCCATCATATTGACTTGCTCCATAATTTGCGATTCAGAAGCAGGTCCAACTACCGTTCCCTCTACCCCTAGATCTTGAAAAGCTTTCTTTGCCCCTGCTTCAACAAACTTCCAATATTGGCTGCTTACTGTTTTCAGAACAACAGCGACCTTTGGTTTTCCCTCTTGCCCTTTAGCTACTTGTGTTTCTTTCGATGTCTCAGCAGCTCCTCCCCCGCATCCAGTTAACGTAGTTATAAGCAAACCCAGCACACATGTTGTAACAGAAATCTTCTTCAATGTTCTCATATTCATTCCCCCGCTAATAATAGATTTTTATATTTTAAAATATTTCGTTTTTTATCGATGCTATTATTTAAAAATTTGTGCAGATCCGTACTGAACTTGAGTAAGAAAAATTCGATTTCCTGTTTCAAACGATTTTTTTGCTGCTGTTGCAATCTCCAATGCAATTTTGCCGTCCATTTCGGTAACCGACGGCTTCTCTCCTTTTCGCAAGCAATCAATAAAGTGTGTCATTTCATGTAAATATGAATCTTGAAATCGTTGTGGGAATGCTGGAACAATATCGTGTGTGCTCCCGTTTGTCGTTAAAATCTGGACATCATGATATTTTAGCGAACCAATGACCAAGGTTCCCTCTGTTCCCACAACTTCTCCGCGGATATCATATCCATAGCTTGCATTTCGGCTGCTTTCAATATCCCCGGCAGCACCTGAGTCAAATGTTATGTAGGTTAAGGCTTGATCGACATCCTTGTATTCTTCCATAAAGGTATTTAGCAAAATACTCCCCTGAGATGATACAGACTCTATCTCTGCTCCCATTAAAAAGCGGGCAATATCATAATCATGAATAGCCATATCAAGGAAAATTCCACCACTATTTTTAATAAATTCAGGAGGAGGTGAGCCCGGGTCTCTAGATACCCCTTTGAAATAAAGAGACTGACCTATATCCCCTGCAAGAATTCGTCTTTTTGCTTCTGCATAGGCAGAATCAAATCGTCTCATAAATCCCACCTGGCACATCACATGATGTTTTTGAATCGTTGCAATCACTTCATCCGCTTCTTCGATATGCTGAGTTAACGGTTTTTCAACAAAAACATGCTTGCCGTTTTGTGCCGCTTCTTTAATCATTTCAGCATGCGTACTGGTGGGAGTCGCAATGATAACGGCTTCAATATCTGGATTGTTAAATACAAAGCTTGGATCTTTTGTCCATTGTTTTACACCTAGTTCTCCCGCTACTTTTTCCGCTTGTCCATCCAATGGATCAGCTACGCAAACTAGCTGGGCCCCTTTTATCCTGGTCGCCAGGTTCTCTGCGTGCCAGTATCCCAAACGCCCCAGTCCAAGAACTGCACAACGGATCGTCTCTTTCATTTCTTACCCCTCTTCCATTTACATATTTTTTGTATTCTGAACTGCTATTTCTTTGCTGAGCGTTGACGAAGTACGTCTACATAAACAGCAGCGATAATAACAACTCCGATTAAGGCCATTTGCAAATCAGCTGATACATTCAAAAGATTGAGCCCATTACGCAATACAGCGATAATAAACGCCCCAATCAATGTACCCCAAACTGTGCCTACGCCGCCGAAAAAGCTCGCTCCGCCTATAATGCAGGCGGCAATGGCATCCAGCTCATATCCCATACCTGCAAGCGGGAATGCTGAATTTACACGTCCTACTAACACTAATCCCGCCAGGCTTGCCATCAATCCGCTCAATGTATAGACAATAATCAGCACTCTATCAACATTGATCCCTGATAGTCTTGCCGCCTCTTTATTTCCACCAATGGCATAAATATATCGACCAGTAGCTGTACGGGTTAAGAAATAGTGAAAAATAATATACATCACGATGACAAGAACAAAGCTAATAGGGATCGGCCCTGCGAATTCGTTGCCGATAAATTGGATCATGACTGGAAAGCCTGCTATCGGTGCAGCTGCTGTAACAATAAGTGCAATACCACGGGCAACATTCATCATACCAAGAGTAGAAATAAACGGATGGGGAAGACGAAGCTTTGTTAAGAGGATACCATTCGTCCATCCTAAAAATGTACCAACTACAAGACATACCAGAATTCCTAAAAGCGGCGGCAATCCCCAATTCACAGAAACAATTCCCATTGTCATAATAGACAGCGCTAAAATAGACCCGACCGATAAATCAATCCCGGCCGTTAAAATAGGAAGCAGTAAACCTAATGCAAGCAGAGCATTAATAGAAGATTGACGAGCGATATTCATGATGTTGTTAAGTGTTAAAAACTGGCTTGATAAAATGGTTAAAATCACACATAATAGAATCAATCCGATGAAAGGCCCAAATTTTCCTGCGAAATTTTTCGCGAAACTTTTCTTTGGGCTTGTTTGTTCTTTAATAACAACTTCAGACATCCTACATTCCCCCTGTAGCAGCTTTCATAATTTTCTCCTGATCCGCCTCTTCTCTTAGCAAATCAGCTGTTATTTCTCCTTCATTCATAACAAGTATCCGATCGCAGATGCCTAGAAGTTCAGGCAGCTCAGAGGAGATAATGATGACGACTGCCCCATTTTGTACAAGTGAATTAATCAGTCGGTATACTTCTACTTTGGCCCCTACATCAATTCCACGAGTAGGTTCATCAAAAATAAACACTTTTGCTTCTGTTGCCAGCCATTTCGCAATAACGACTTTTTGCTGGTTTCCACCACTTAACTTACGTGCATGCTTCCCTATATCTCCCGGTCGCACTTGAAGTTCTTTAATATAATTTTCCGCTTTCTTTTTCATTTGAGCTGGCTCTATCAATAAACCTTTTTTAAACCTTTCTAAACTCGCTATTGTCATATTAAATTCAAGTGACTGATCGAGAATAAGACCCTCGCTTTTTCGATCTTCCGTGATAAACGCGAGACCTGCATTTATCGCATCTTTCGGCGATTTTATATTGGTCTCCTGCCCAAATACGTACACTTTCCCTGATTCAATCAGATCGACTCCGAAAATTCCTCTCGCTACCTCTGTACGTCCTGCCCCAACTAATCCCGATATTCCTAAAATTTGTCCTTGATAAGCAGTAAAGCTGATCTCATTTTTACTTCCCTTTAAACGTAATTTCTCAACCCGTAATCCTTCATCCCCAAGCATAAAATTTTCTTTCGGATATTTCTCATCAAGATCACGGCCTACCATCAGCTTAATCATTTGATCCGTACTTACTTCCTTAACCGGTAGTGTCTCGACCTTTGAACCGTCTCGTAAAATGGTAATCCGGTCGCCAATTCGTTTAAGTTCCTCTAGCTTATGTGAAATGTAAACGATCGCGATTCCCCGTTTTCGCAGCTCTTCTACCGTTTGCAGCAGCTGCTCTACCTCTGATTCACTTAGGCTGGCTGTCGGCTCATCCATAATAATAAGTTTTGCATTCATTGTAAGCGCTTTAGCAATTTCGACTAATTGCTGCTTTCCAATGCCTAACAATGATACCTTTTGGTCCGGCGAGATGTCTTGTCCTACCAGCTTTAAACACTCAACCGCCTTCTTTTTCATTTCTCTTCGGTTAAGTAGTGAAAACCTTCCATTGCTTTTAATTTCCCGTCCTAAAAACATATTTTCATAAACCGTTAATTCGGGAATTAAATTTAGCTCCTGATAAATGGTAGCGATACCAAGATTCATCGCATCAGAAGGACCATTAATTTCTACTTTTTTTCCTTCCCAATAGATCTCACCCTCGTCTTTGCTATATGCGCCTGTCATAATTTTAATCAAGGTGGATTTCCCTGCACCATTCTCCCCAAGCAGTACGTGAACCTCTGCCGGTTTAATGTCTAAGTCAATACTTTTAAGAACTTTAATACCAAAAAAACCTTTATATATGTTTTTAAGTTCTAATAATCTGCTACTTTTCTCCATCTCTCATCCTCCTCTCTTTCTTACACTTGGGTATTACAGTACCATCATCTCCGTTTTTATTCTTCACAAGCGCAATTTTCCACCTCCAAAGATAAAGCGCTTAATCTAATTAAAAAATAGGTAGATTTAAATCTAAAAGCGACATTATCTTTATTAAGTAAGCGCTTAACCTTTGATCAAAAATCTTATATGACTATTTGTAAGGTTACCATTTGTAGATTTTTTTTTCAATATTAATTTATTAAAAATTTAAAATTTTTAATAAATTGAGGAGTGCCTCATAATTTTACTACTTCTCTTTACTCCAGTAAAAAGACAAACATGCAGCCAGCATTCCAATAGTGGAGGCTAAAATAAATCCTCCCTCCAACCCGAATGCCGTACTCACTCCCCCTGCCAAAAAAGGTCCTATAAACATACCAATCGCATATACAGCTTGGTAAAAGCCCATAGCTGTCGCTTTTTTTTCTGAAGCAGTGGACTGAATGGACATGCTCATTAACAAAGGAAAAGTCAATCCTAAAGTAAACCCGTTAAAAATCTGAGCCAGGCACAACCATCCAAAATGATGTATAAACGGGATCATCAATGTAAAAACAGTACTGCCTAAAAATCCACTCATCAGTGTAGTCCATTGACCTAAAATGGGAACTAAAATTTTTCCAGATACAAGGGATGCTATAGCATGGGGAAGCATAAAAGAAAACACAAGAAGAGCCAAATTATCTCTATCAGCTCCTATATGCAATGCATAAGCAGGCATAAATCCAAACATGGTAATAAATAAAATACTATGGGCAAAAATCGATAATAAAGATACTTTGCATAAAGTAGGATCACGTATGACGGATGTTAACTCTTTCATTTTTATTGGAGTACGGGTACTATCTCCCTCTGTTTCTGTTATGTACAAAGAAAGAACAAGTCCAAATCCTCCTACTATACCCCCGAGCCAAAATGGGGCATGCCAGCCCCATTTGTTAACGAGAAATCCACTAAGGCCCATACTGATTAATTGGGCTATAACCATAATGCACTGTATACTTCCCATAGCCCACGCTGTTTTTTTTCCGGAAAAATAACTTGCATACAGTACAGTAAAAGCTACCCACGTTGCCGCCGAAATTCCCGCAATCGCCCGGAATACAAGTGCACCTATCGGTCCGTCGGTCAGAGCAAATCCAAAACAACTAAAAATGCTGGTACAAAGTCCAAAAATAACAAAAGGACGCCGTACATTCATGTAATCCGATAGTATCCCAAACGGCAGGCGAGCCACTATTTGCATAAGGCCATAGCTGCCAAGCACAAATCCAATAAATATATAGGAACTTTCCATATTTTCTACATAGGAAGGTAAAATAGGAACATAAACAAATAGCGAAAACCAGTAAGCAAAAGTAACAATAGCAAAAATGGTACACTTATGCCCATCATTTTGAATACGGCGTAAGCTGTTCAATAATCTCCTCCAATACCGATACAAGTAAAGCGCTTAATCTAAAGGCAATTAAAAATCGCTAGGCCATTATTTTTATTTCATCATGAAATTCTGCAAGTTTTACTGGTCTTTTTTCCTCCCAGGATTTTTTTGCTGCATAGGCAATTAATTCAGCCTGTAAACCATCATATCCATTAACCACAGTATCTTTATCATGAAGAATGCACTCTACAAACAATTTAACTTCTTCTATAAAAGCTTCCTGGTATCTTTCAAGAAAAAAATACTTAGGCTTATCATGATATACACATTCTTCTGTACTTACTTCTACTGAATTTGGATGATCATTTGCTACGGTAACGCTTCCTTTGGAGCCAAACACTTCTACCCTTTGATCATAACCATAAACTGCTTTTCTGCTGTTATCAATAACTCCAATACACCCATTTTCAAATTTTAACGTTATAATAGCAGTATCTATGTCTCCATACTCATCAAATACCGGATCTACTAGCACCGCACCCTGCACATACACTTCCTCAACATCGCTTCCCGACAAATATCTTGCCATATCAAAATCGTGAATGGTCATATCAATAAATATCCCACCTGATACCTTAATATAATCGGGAGAAGGAGGATTCGGATCTCTTGAGGTTACTTTTATAATATGAGGATCACCCACTTTTCCAGAGGCAACTACTTCGCGAACCTTCTTAAAATTATGATCAAATCTCCGATTAAAACCGATTTGTAACTTTACGCCTGCTTCCTGAACCAATTGAAGAGATTTTTTTGTATCCCCAATATCAAAGCTAATCGGCTTTTCACAGAAAATATGTTTACCTGCCGCTGCTGCTTCCGCAATGATATCTGTATGTGTATTTGTTGGAGAACAGATGAAAATGGCATCGATCTCCGGATCGGTTATAATCGTTTTGTAATCGTTTGTAACTTTTTTAATCCCTAACGAAGTCGCCCACTCGATGATTTGCTCTGCAAAGATATCAGAAATCGCTTTCAACTCAACCTCAGGTAGCTTAACTACATTTTCCGCATGTAATTTTCCAATTCTCCCGGCGCCAATAATACCAATTCTTATTTTTTCCATTCCTTCCTCCTTCAGTATTCGTAATAAAATATCCAAACAAAAAGGTTAAGCGCTTACTCTCATGGATGTATTTTACGATAAATTTTGACTTATTACAATAGATTAATTTTTATAATTTTTATTCTATTAGACATAATAAAGAGAAAGTAGAAGGTGGGCGGTTATTGTTAGTTTTTTCACATATTTACCCTCCTCCTCTTCCCTTTATTGCTTGAGAGCCTTCGTTGATTTTCGAATGATTAATTTTGGTACAAGCACCCTTTTCTGCTTTGTACTCGTTTTTCCTTCAATTTTTTGAATGAGCAAATCCATCACTTGATAACTCATCTCACGAATCGGCTGCTTTACTGTCGTTAGAGGAGGTTCCACCGCTGTAGCTAGAATCGTATCATCAAAGCCGGTAATGGATAGTTCATCTGGTAGTATTAGCCCTTTTTCACGAGCTGAATGAATCGCGCCGATTGCTAGTAAATTATTACAACAAATAATCGCTGTTGGGCGATCGCTTAACTCAAGCAATTGATCAGCCAATTGTTTTCCGGTATCTGACATAGAATCACTTATCACAATTAGGTTATCATCATAATCCAGCTTGGCATCCTGCAATGCTTCACGATAACCTCGAATACGTTCTTTACTACTTCTTGAATTCTCTGCAATCACTGCAATTTTTTTATGGTTTAGTGTTAATAAATGTTCTGTCGCTTGATACCCGGCTAAAAAATCATCAACGGTTACACTATCTACAGACAACCCGGAAATATCCTGAGAAATCAAAGCCAACGGAAACTTTTCTTTATTTAGCTCTTTTAATATTTTATCGTTCGTAAACCCTGATGCCAGAATGATTCCATCTACACTTTTTTGTCTTAGAAGAGAGATGTATTTCTCTTCCTTTTTTGAGTTGTTATCTGTACTACACATAACCAGACTAAATCCCATTTCATTGCCTCGATCTTCTACATACCTAGCAATCTCAGCAAAAAAGGGGTTAGCCAAATCAGGTATAAGCAATCCAATTGTGTAAGTGCGTTTTCCTGTTAACGCAGACGCCACTACGCTTGGTTGATAATGAAGTTGTTCCATTACCTCTAAAACTTTCTTTCTTGTTTTGTCGCTTATGCGACCCGTATTATTAATCACCTTTGACACAGTAGCGATAGATACACTGGCTTCCCTGGCAACATCATAAATCGTCGGCTTCATCTCTCACCCTCGTCCCTTCTTTATCTGTCATTTTTTATTAAAAGTGAATTCAAATAATATTATATACATTTTATTAATAAAGCACACCATCTTCCGTACATAGGGCAGATTTATTCTTGCCTTATCATTCCTGCATCGCTTTTACACACTAAAAATTCATATTATTTAATCTATACAAAAAATTATAGTATTGACACCTCAGAAATGTAAACGTATACTTATAGAAAAATCAGAAAATTTATTCATAAAAAACAAACTATATTTCAACTAATACAAAATATTATTTCATACATCTTGTATTAGTTAGGAGTTTAGCGTGTTATTTTTTTGTTTTTAGAGTAAGCGCTTAACCTAAGATGTTTTATTTTTGAAAAAACGAACGAATCGAGGGTGAACATTTAATGAACACATTTCATCAACAACAATCATTAGCGGATAAAATGGGAATTCCCTCTCATTTAATCTGGGGCTATATCGGGATTATCGCATTTATGATTGGAGATGGATTAGAACAAGGTTGGTTATCCCCCTATCTTGTTAAACAAGGGTTAACGATGGGACAAGCTGCTTTCCTGTTTACGGTTTATGGCATCACTGTATCGGCATCTTCCTGGTTCTCAGGTATATTTGTTCAAATGTGGGGGCCTAGAAGAGCCATGACACTTGGTTTGGCTTCTTTTATCATAGGCTCTATCGGATTTATAGGTTGGGGAATCCCCAGCATGAATTACGCTGTTATATTATTTGGTTATGCTTTACGAGGTTTGGGTTATCCTTTATTTGCTTATTCTTTTCTCGTCTGGGTTTCCTATCGTACACCACAGCAAATGCTAGGAAAAGCTGTGGGTTGGTTCTGGTTTGTATTTCAGCTTGGATTAAGTGTAATCGGTGCTTTTTATTCCAGCTATATGGTTCCTAAAATCGGGGAAATTGCAACGCTCTGGAGTGCTTTACTGTTTGTGATTCTAGGTGGAGTATTTTCTATAATTATCAATAAAGATACATTTGAGAAACAAAAAGTAAGCGATAACAAAACAAAAAAATTACTTAAAGGAATTACCATTATGTTCGAGAATCCAAAAGTTGGTATAGGGGGCATTGTAAAGGTTATCAATTCAGCAGCTCAATTTGGCTTTGTCATCTTTTTGCCTACCTACATGACACAGTATGGTTTCACTGTAAGTGAATGGCTACAAATTTGGGGTACTCTTTTCTTTGTCAACATTATTTTCAATTTGATTTTTGGCATTATAGGAGACAAATTCGGTTGGGTCAATACAGTGACATGGTTTGGATGTGTAGGTTGTGGAATTGTAACTCTTGCTCTTTATTATGTACCACAATTTGTAGGACATAATTATTGGGTCATGATGATAGTAGCATGCAGCTATGGAACTACATTAGCCGGATATGTCCCCCTTACTGCTTTAGTGCCATCTCTAGCACCCGAAAATAAGGGAGCCGCAATGTCTGTATTAAATTTGGGCTCTGGATTAAGCGCTTTCGTAGGGCCAGCTATCGTTACGCTGTTCATTGGAACTTTAGGAATAGAAGGAGTTATGTGGATTTTTGCCATATTGTATTTCGCTGGTGCCTTCCTAACAAGATTTCTTACACTACCAGTAACAAAAGTGGTCGAATTTGAAAGAACAGAAAAATACAAAATGGATGAACCTAAAAAGAAAGCATACGAACAATAATGCTTCGTAACGAAATGTGAAAAGTACACCTCTACGATAAGATGGATATAATGATATCAAAATGAAAGGAAGGTTACATTTGAAGTTTTCTATATGCAGCTGGACTTTTGGGAATGAGCCTATCGAAAACGTTATGAGATTCACTGCTAGTGCAGGATATGATTCGATTGAAATACGTGCTGCTACCAACGATTATAATTGGAAAGAACTGCTGCATCTTTCAAAAGAATTATCTTTAGAAATGAACGGCCTAACAGGAGATACTTCCTGGCCTAATGAAGAGACTGATCTAGCCAATAAAAATCCTGTCTACCGTCAAAAGGCTGTGGATCATTTCAAACGACAAATAGAAGCAGTAAAACAGGCACAAGGAAAATATCAGAAAACATAGCAAAAATCGGATGCAACACTGGTAATTGAACCTTTAAACCGGTATGAGAGCTGCATTGTAAATTCGGCGGAACATGCACACTTGATGTCGCACATTCTAAGGTTAAAGCAATGCTAGATACATATCACATGAACATTGAAGAAGAAGATATGGAATCACCATTTATAACAGTAAAAGATGTTTTAGAAGTTGTGCATGTGGCAGATAGCAACCGGCAGGCATTGGGACGGGGGCATATTCCCTTCAACCAGGTATTTTCTGGGATTCAAAAAACTGGCTTCGATGGTACAGTTGTTGTGGAATGCTGTGCTCCCGGCCCCAATCCTTTCGAAGCAGATAAGGGGACGCCAAGCATGGACTGGATTTATAAATATGCTGAATAGTCTCTTCAATATTTGAATCAAATAGAGCATCTTCATCATTGTATTAGCACAAATCAGCAGCCTGAGTATTCCATTGCAGACTCCTTAAAAATAACTCACTATATCGAAAAAGCCTATGAGTCATTATATGATTCCTCTTCTTTGAAAAAATTAGCCTATTAGCAAACCAAGAAGATTCCCAAGCAGCCTGTTGCATAAGGCTGCTTATTTATTTTGTATGAACTCCTCTTTTTTTTCTTCTACTAATTGTAATATTTCTCCATCTAATCCTCTAAAACGAATGGTTTTACGTCCATTAATCCCATACTTTGGCTTTTCTGTTTCAAAAACGATCCCTTTTTGCTTATAGTATGAAATTATTTCTTCTATATCATGAACAATAAATGCAACATGATTAACTAACCCATAAGCTGAATACGAAGTAGTCGGCTGCAAATCATGTAGAAGCTCAATTTCAAAGTCTGGCAGCCCGTTATGGGATAAAAAAGCAATTTCCTTTTCTTCATTCTTTACTCTTACACGAAGCTGGAAGCCGAGCAGTGTTTCATAAAACGTAATGGACTCATCCATATTTGATACCATAATGCCTACATGTTCTATCCTTTTAATCAACGTATTCTCCTCCATGTAATAAATTACTTCATTGATAAATGGAAGCAGCCAAGGCTTGAAAAAGCACTTGGCTGCTCGGCTATTCTTTTTCTGGCCAAATTTTTGCATTCGGCTCTACTAGCCATTTGTGTTCTTCTTCCATAATCCGGTCCGTCCATGGATTATGATGGAGATGTCGAATCATCCAACAAAAATACATCGCATACCCTGGAGCCGTTGACTGAGGATGATCTAGTTTACCTGGAATAGTGATAAAGCTGTTATGTACAACACGGAATGCCTCCTCCCCAACCATCGCACAGCCAAATCCTTGCGGCTTATCAAAACGGTAGTAATATACTTCAGGCTGATCGTGATGATGGGGCGGATAACTCGACCACCTTCCTGGATAGGAGATAACCTCCCCCACTACCATGTTGGAGTGTGCCGCATTTTCGTAATCGAAAATGGTACGGATCACACGTTTTGCCGTTCCTTCCCATACGTCTTCACCAGCAACAGTGTTTTGGCAATCATCAGGTGTATAAAACCTTGCTTCAAACTCTTTGTCATTCTCCGTTTTCTGTACAAGTACTTCACTATCTGCAAGAGCTGTAACTTTAATTTTTACATTTTTAGCCACATGCAGGCACCAGGGCTCTTCTTCAAAAACAGATTTTCGCTCAATTTCTTGTACATTCCCTTCCCATTCAAGCCGTACTTTACCCTCTAATAGAAGGACAGCTGTTTCTTTCCTACTCTCTATTAAAATTTCTTCTTTCCCATTACACATTTTATAAATTCCAATGTCCATGAACATGTCACTGTGTAGACCCTCTATTTCGGTTAATACGTTATACCCTTCCTTTAATTCACCTAGTTTACCAAACAATGTTCGTTCCTCCTTTTTATATTCTTACTCCCATTTTGTATCTACACTCTACCGCAACTTCCGAATATCTCCATATGATACTTAAAGTTTTCATACGCTGCATGGATTACATCCTGATGAAACACAAAATAATCTGAATAAGGTATCGTCTCAACTGACTGATTAACCGTGTTTATTACATTATGAAAAGTGGCAGTTGCAACATTAATTTTGCGAATGCCATGTTGAATACACTTCCTAAAATCATCAGCACTAATGCCGGTACCACCATGCAAGACCAACGGAATCTCCACTTGTTGATCAATTTCTTGCAGACGATCCAATCGTAAGTTCGGGTCCCCCTTGTACATACCATGTGCATTTCCAATCGCAATCGCTAATGCATCCACCTTTGTTTCCTCGGCAAACCGTTTGGCTTCCTGCTTGTCTGTAAGCAACATCTCAATATTTTCCGAACCGTCTTCACTGCCACCTACTCTTCCAATCTCCGCTTCTACTGTTGCATCATATTGTTTGGTCAACTCTACTACTTCTTTTGTTTTTTGAATATTTTCTTCTAGTGAATAGTGAGAACCATCAAACATAACGGAACTAAAGCCAATTTCTAATGCTTGTTTAATTTTTTCCATAGTCATACCATGGTCAAAATGAATCGCCACAGGAACATCTGCCTCTTTTGCTGCTGCAACCATTAAAGGCCCAATCATATGGATGGGCGAATGCTTGAGACGAACTTCTGCAATTTGCATAATTAAAGGCGAACGCAGCTCCTCGGCTGCTTTAATCGCTCCCATGACCATCTCCATATTGGCAACACTGAAGGCTCCTACCCCGTAATTTTCCTGCTCCGCTTTTGTTAAAATATCTTTCATTTTTACTAGTGCCATTGAACATTCACCTTTTTCTACCTTATTTATAAACAAGCAAGAAATTAATGCTTTATACGAAAAAATGTACTTAGTAGTTTGAACTGAAGAAAAAGTTTGGTGAGACAGGAAAAGGGATAGGGAGCGGAACACCTTTACGTGACTTCCTAGTGGAAGGGGACAATTAAGCGGGCAGTTGCCCCACAACCCTTCGGAGATTATCATCTTTGTTCCTTTGTGAACGAGCTTGGTTGTCCCCTGAAGCAGTCCGTTTGCACTTCCCTAGAAGGGGAATGAAGTGACATGTCCATCCCTTTTCCTGTCCTTCACCGCACTTTGTATGTACTAGTCAAACATAGATTTAGGTGTAGCCCTGAAATTAAAGACCACTTTTTTCTTTTATATAACGCCGGGCTTTAACTGCATATTCAAAGGGATTTGCTAAAGCCGGGTCCTGTTCCGCCTCCACCACAAACCATCCTTCATAATCGGAAGAGGATATTATTTTGAAAATTCCGCTAAATTCAATCGTACCATCTCCCGGTACAGTAAATATCCCCTCTTTGACCGCCTGCAAAAAGCTTAAGTCTTTCTCTTTTACTCTCTCTACCATCCCTCGACGAATATCTTTCAAATGTACATGCTTAATACGAGGTAAGTACTTTTTCAAAACATAAATTGGATCTTCTCCTGAAAATACAAGGTGTCCTGTATCAAAAAGTAACGAAACAAGCTGGGGATCGGTCATTTTCATTAATTTTTCAATTTCTTTTGTCGTTTGTACACCTGTGCCCATATGATGATGATACACAATATTCATGTCTTTTACAGCAGCCAGTTCACCAAGATGATGCAGCCCTTCTGTAAGTTTGTTCCATTCTTCTTCTGTAAACACTGGTTTTTCTTTAAATAGCGGCACGTCTATTAACCCTTGAATACTGTGTCCTTGTTCCGATACAACAATAACTTTCGCCCCCATTTCATGGAGAAAATCCCGGTGTTGAATAAAAGCCTCAACAGTTTCTTCTAAAGGTTTTGTTGTAAGGAAGGCACTAAACCAGGCGCTTGCAATCTCTAAATTTCTTAGTGCTAAAGCCTTTTTTAATGCTTTTGTATCTCGAGGATATTTATTACCTACCTCGCTCCCAATAAATCCGGCTAGCGCCATTTCGCTGATACATTGTTCAAATGTATTTTCTTCTCCTAACTCGGGCATGTCATCGTTCGTCCATGCAATCGGTGCAATAGCAAGCTTAATTGTATTTTCTTTAAACATTTCTTTGTCTCTCCTCTATCCGTCTCCTACTTAATAGCGTCTTGCTTTCTTAAGGTTGCTTTCTTTATCCTTGTATGCATCTTGCACACTTGAACGATCGGATACTTCTGCAACGCCTACATGCCACCATGATTCATAGCCATGTGTCATTGTTTTTGGCAATACTTTAATATCAATTAACGTGGAAATAGATTGTTTCTTCGTATCTTCGATTGCCTGTATTAACTCTGGAATAGACGTAACTTTATACGTTTTTACACCGTATCCAGCAGCGCTTTGAGCAAAATCAATTTTCATGATACTTCCATTTAATTGCCCCGTTTCATGGTTTCGATAACGGAACTCTGTACCAAAGCTACTCATACCGTTACCCATTTGTAAATTATTAATACAGCCAAAACCGGAATTATCAAAAAGTAATACATTGATTTTTTTTCCTTCTTGAAGACTTGTTATCAATTCTGAATGCAGCATTTGATAGCTTCCGTCTCCAACCATGGCATACACTTCTTTGGTTGGTTCGGCCAGCTTCACTCCAAGTGCTCCTGAAATCTCGTAGCCCATGCAAGAATAGCCGTACTCCATATGATACGTATTCGGCTTACGGGATATCCACATCCTTTGCAGATCACCCGGGAGACTACCGGCAGCACCAATAATGATGGCATCTTCATCAATTCGTTTATTAATTTCTCCAATCACCTCTGTTTGGGTCAGCGTTGTACCAAGCATACCAGCATACTCAATCAATGCATCATCGAGATGTCCAGCAACTTCTGCCGTGAAACCTTGTTCCACATAACGAATACTTCGCAGACGTTCTACCTCTGTTTCCCATGCATCTTTTACAGTAGTAACTTCATTTGTATAACCGGATTTATATTGAATCGCTTTCAGTTCATTTTCTAAAGCAGTAAGAGCTACCTTTGCATCTGCGACAATTTTCACTGCATCAAGTTTGTTTGCATGAAATTCGGAAACATTGATCGTTAAGAAGTCGACTCTTTCATTCTGGAACAATTGTTTGGATGCGGTCGTAAAGTCAGTAAATCTTGTACCAACTCCAATTACAAGGTCTGCTTCTTTGGCAATCGTATTCGCTGCTAGATTTCCCGTTACACCGATACCACCAAGATTATAAGGATGGTTGCTTTCAACAGCGCTTTTTCCGGCTTGTGTTTCTCCAAATGGGATATGGAATGTTTCAACAAATTGCTTTAGTGCTTCTGCCGCCTCAGAATAACGTACACCTCCGCCACAAATAATCACCGGCTTTTTCTTCCCTTTAATAAGGGTAACTGCATCTTCTAGGCTATCTGCTGTCGACACACGACGTTCAATTCGATGAACACGTTTTCGAAAGAAATATTCTGGAAAGTCCCATGCTTCCCCCTGAACATCCTGTGGCAGGGCAATCGTTACTGCACCGGTATCGGCAGGATTTGTTAAAACACGCATCGCATTAATCATGGTCGTCATTAATTGTTCTGGACGATTCACACGGTCCCAATATTTACTAACTGCACGAAACGCATCATTCGTTGAAATGGATAAATCATGAGTATGCTCAATTTGCTGAAGGACCGGATCCGGCTGTCTTGTCGCAAACACATCACCAGGAAGCAACAATACCGGGATATTATTGGCAGAAGCTGTGGCCGCAGCCGTTACCATATTGGCAGAACCAGGGCCAACCGAAGCTGTGCAAGCGATAATTTGTTTACGATGCTTTTGTTTCGCGAAAGCTACAGCTGCTTGAGCCATTCCTTGTTCATTTCTTCCTTGATAAACCTCAAGATCACCGGCCTCTTGTTCTAATGCTTGACCAAGTCCTAGAACATTCCCGTGACCAAAAATCGTAAAAATACCTTTAATAAATTTTTCCTGTTTTCCATCAAACTCTACATATTGTTGATTTAAAAATCTCACCAATGCTTGTGCAGTGGTCATTCTCAATGCTTTCATTTCATCGCCACCTTCCTAATATAGTTTCGACATTTGTATGGTGGTATGAGGTTGGAGAAAAAGAAGAGAAAAACAAAGGCCTCTTCTTTTTCTTCCTTCACTCCACGAACGAATGCCAATTTATCAAGTACAATTTATGTATCTCGCATTGACTACCAACGAGTAGTCATCATTTTCTTTCTCGTATAGAATTCTACTCCGTCCATACCGTTCGCATGAAGATCACCATAGAAAGAATCTTTCCAACCAGAGAACGGGAAAAATGCCATTGGTGCAGGAACGCCGACATTAACACCTAACATACCTGCGTCAATGTTTTCACGGAACTGACGCACACTTCCTCCATCTTTTGTATAAATGCAAGCACCATTCGCAAACTTTGAATTATTAGCAACTTCAATGGCTTTGTCTAGTGTTTTCACACGAACGATCGATAAAACTGGAGCGAAAATCTCATCTTGCCAGATTTTCATTTCTTGTGTTACTTCATCAAAAATAGTAGGACCGACAAAGTAGCCTTCACCATTTACTGCTGGATCTTTTCTTCCGTCACGAATAAGGCGGGCTCCTTCTTGAACACCCAACTCTATATAACGAAGTGTACGTTCTTTATGGCTATCACGAATGACCGGTCCTAAGAATACATTTTCTTCAAGTCCGTTACCAATTTGAATCTTGTTTGCTTCTTCCACTAATTTTTCGATTAAGGCATCCGCTATTTCTTCTTGAGCCACTATGACGGAAGCCGCCATACAGCGTTCACCAGCAGAACCGAATGCTGCACCAATAATTTGAGATGTTGCTATATCAAGATCTGCATCGTTTAACACAATGGAATGGTTTTTCGCACCTGCTAATGCTTGAACACGCTTTAAATTTTCTGAACCTTTTTTATATACGTATTCCGCAACAGGTTGTGAACCTACGAATGAGATGGCCTTGACTAGTTTATGTTCGAGAAGGCCGTTTACTACGTCATGAGCACCATGTACGATGTTTAATACACCTTTTGGTAACCCCGCTTCTTCAAATAATTCGGCAAGACGACTAGCTAAGAGTGGTGTACGTTCTGATGGCTTTAATACAAACGTGTTACCGCATGCAACGGCAAGTGGGAACATCCAGCATGGAACCATCATAGGGAAATTGAATGGTGTAATCCCTCCTACAACCCCAATTGGATAACGATACATCCCAGACTCAATGTTTGTTGCGATATCCGGAAGCTGCTTGCCCATCATTAACGTTGGTGCCCCAGCTGCAAATTCTACGCATTCAATTCCGCGTTGTACTTCGCCGTACGCTTCTTTGTAACTTTTTCCGTTTTCAATCGTAACTAACTTCGCTAACTCGTCCCAGTTATCTACTAATAACTGTTGATATTTAAATAGAATACGAGCACGTCTTGGAACCGCCACCTTTGACCATGTTGTAAATGCTTGATTAGCGGCTTGAACTGCTTTATCTACATCTTCTTTTGTAGAAATAGGTACTTCTGCGATCACTTCACCTGTTGCCGGGTTATAAACGTGTTCTGTCTTAGCAGTCGATGCCTCTACCCATTCACCACCGATATAGTTTTTCACTGTTTTAATTGCTGTTTGCGTCATGAAAATTCGCTCCTTTACGCCATTTATTATTTTAGAAATTTCTGATTTCTGATTATTTGAAGCATGTATAATCAACGTTCTATCCATTCATTTAACAAACATGGAGCTCCCTTGATCGTCTTATTTAGACTCTTTATAAAACCTCTTCAGCAGTTTCCATAAAACTTTTCAGTTCTTCCGCTATCGGCATCGCATCTGAGCAGCTATGCTTCGAAATCACGATCGAAGCAGAAGCACCACCCAATCTCATTGCTTCGGGAATTTCTAGCCCTTGCATCAATCCGTAAATAAATGCAGAAGCATAAGAATCACCCGCACCAAATGTTTTTAACACCTTGGTTTTAAAAATCCCCCCGCGATGCGATTGACCATCTCTCGTATAAGCAATCGATCCGTCACCTCCATGCTTGATAACTACAATTTTCGCATGGTGTGAAAACCATCTGTCGGCTGTCGCTTGATCATTGGATTCCTTATAATTCAAAAATTTTTCCATCATATCAAACTCTTCACGTGTGCCAATAATGACATCGCATTTTTCGGCTGCTAAATTATAATAAATTGCTGTTTCTGCCCCCGATTCCCACGTATAAGGGCGATAATCGATATCAAAGAAAACAACTACATTGTGTTTCCTTGCATACTCTAGTGCCAAAAATATTGCTTCTCTTGAAGGGCTTTTTGCTAAAGCAGTTCCGGAGATTAATAAAGATTTCGATTGTTTAATATATTCTTCGGAAATTTCTGTCGGTTTGATCTTTAAATCAGCAACATTGTCCCGGTACATTAAAATACTGCATTCTTGAGGACTTTTAATTTCTGTAAAAGCCAAGCCTGTTACCGCACCTGTTTGATCTACTACAACATGGTCTGTATTGATATCATTTTCTTGTAAATATTGAGTAATAAAGCGTCCCATCTGGTCATCAGACACTTTGCCAATAAAACCTGTTTTTAGACCAAGACGCGACGTTCCAATTGCGATATTAGCAGGAGATCCTCCTACATATTTAGTAAATGTTTTTGTTTGTTCCATTGGACGTTGTGTTTCATTCGCATTTAAATCGATACATAAACGTCCCATTGCTATAAAATCCAATGGACGCTCTTCCTTAAATACAATTGGATTCATTCAATACTCCCCCCTTACGGTTAAGCGCTATCCCAAACAAAAATTTATTCCCTACTTATCTTCATCCTTATCAGATACTATCTCAAGGATTTTAAGATCAATTTGGTTAAGCGCTTTCCTAACTCTCATTATACATATTTGAACAAAAATCGCAAAGCTTTTTTATTACTTTTTTGAATATTAGGTCTGGTTTATCTTTTGGATTGTTCTGTTAACGAAGTACGTCTGTATATACAACAGCAATGGTCCTAAGCATAGGAGTCGGAATGTATGGAAAAACTCATCGTAACACGAGCACATGGTTTTATACCGGAAAGACTATGTATAGAAGAACGAAAAATGCAAGATAGGCTCTTTAAGCAGCGCCTTATGGCGGTTCGACTAGTCATGGAAGGATACTCGGCCACAGAGGCGGGAAATATTTTGGAAATTTGTCGTCAATCAGTCTCTACTTTTTAGTGGCGGATTCGGAAGAATTCCAGCGGATATACATCTAAAAATTAATTCAGTACTCTATTGGAGTATCGCCACCAAGCTGATATGAACGAGGTCATTAAGCCCCAATTATACTGCTAGTAAGATAATGAAATCCTTTCATTATCAGACTGTCGAGAAAGGGGTTTTTCAAAAATCTCGATCTAATTTTGATAATTTTAGAGGGTACAAAAATGTCTCCCTATGCCTCTAGAAGCCCGTACAGGCGAATCTGAGGCGTCAAATTTTTAGGTGGAAAATCTCTATTTTCATAAGTAGGGTTTCTCCACACTCTGAAAACTTATACCTATACGTTTATACTCTTGTTTGAGCTGCATTCTTGCACCTACAATGGGCGTCGTTTATCTAAATCCTTCTCAAACTGTCCATAAGGAGTAATATGGTTATAAATCAAAGGAGTAAGTGCATGTAAATCCTCAGAAGTCATCCTCTCAAGCCATCCTTGCTCCTTAATAATGTTCTGGATTTTTAACGTATTAATATAAACCAAGCAGTTTTGAAGAAGTTGAAGGCATAAAACAAAAATTTCCTGATCTTTTACTTGATTCTTTTGGATTTCGCCATTGTTTCCAAAGAAAATAAAACTATTACTAGACTTGCCCAAAATTTGATGAAAAATTTACCATGTAGAAAGAACCGAAGGCTTCCCTAGGCAGCTTGTAACTGATTTTTTATCAAATCCAGCTGCGTTCCTGCCTTTGCTTCATAGTAAACAAATTCGATCCAACTCTCTGTCTTTTTGTTTTGCCAACTTCGTAGTCCTGTTAAGATATCACCGTGTCCTGTTACACTGCAGAACATGGCTGTAAAAGAAAGTAGTTCACATGCAATATCAATTTTGCTGTTTTGCTCTGATTCGTATCGGCTAAACGCATAAGGGAATGCTTTTTCACCACATCGAATGAACTCCTGAACGACTGCATGTCCCCATACTGACTTACCTTCGGTATGGGAATAGTGAAAATCTGTTCCTTGCATAGGGGACAATGCCTGTGACGAGGGCTTTGTCTTTCTACAGACCGTATCATCGATAATAGCAAAAATCGGCTCTTGTGTATGTTTCGCTTCCCTCTTGATGCTCTCCCATGATTGTTGCTGAATTATACGCATCAAATGCTGCTCATTCCACTTTCCATGAGTAAGAAAATGGCTCAGTGTCCGTCGGTCTTGTGAATGGCAGCTTTCACGATGGATATCGGTTAACGTTCCAGAAAAACCTCTGGTCATCACACCATCGAGAAAATGAACCCTATGGTTCATTACCGGCTTAGAAAAATAAAGTGGGAAACGCCAGGTACGTAAAATATTGTTGATTTCCTGTTGATGTGCTACCCTATACGTAAGAGGCATATAAGTCTTCTCCTTTGCGTAAAAGTGGTTGGTGGTACTTCTATTTTTACACAGGGTGAAGAGATATGTTTCTTTTTTATTCAATTGTAAATTTATGTAAGTATTTTTGGGCAACTACAGTTTCTAACATAATTTACTCTCTTTTCTTTTTTTCAAGTTTTTTAAACCCTATATAAATTAAGCTGATACAAATTACTAACCCAATGATTGCAGGGACAAAGATCGACTTCCCAGCTTCTCCGCCAAATGCCACACTCCAAATCATTTTACCCACAGCCATAAAAACAACAACAGATAATCCAAACCATAAACTACGCTTCCAGAAAGCTACTCCTAAAGCAATGAATGAAATGGGTATAAGAGATGTCATCAATAATTTTGCAAATCCCCAATCACCACTTAGATAGTCTTTTTCCATGTCTAAGAATTGCTTTACTTGTTCGCTTATAACATTAGGCTTTGGAAACCAGAACATACTAGTTAACAGCAAAAAAATTGTTCCTAAAATGCCACCCCAACTCTTTTTGTATGCAAAGTAACAAAAAGGTACAAGGAACAATGGCCTTAAATACCAACTTAATTGATTTTGGTGCCGTTCATAAGCCCACTCAAAAAAATCTTTATTAGTAAACGCCAAAATAAGGAATAATAAGGTGAGTACTCCAAAAATTACAGCAATCGTTTTATCATATCGTTTTAGTTTTCTTTTCATGTTATTCACTCCTACCTAATCCTCCTCTCATAAAATCAACGTAATGATCAAGGTTCTTTATCATTCTTTGAAGCTCAAAATCCTCTTCCTTATAAAAAATTTCATCAAAATGAACAAACAGATAACTTATAGTTTTTACAAGAAAATCTTTAGAAAATTTCCCCTTGAAGTCTCCATTTTTTATTGCTTCCTCTACCATTTCTTCAAGCAATTTTTCTGTACTGCTTCCTAACATATCCTTTGCTATCTCGTATATTTTGTTACCTTTTTCTTTCAAAAACATTTTGCTTAATTGGTAATACTTAGGGAAAGCTATAGCAAATTCTACACCAATTCTTGCCTGTAACTTAAACTTTTCAAAAATATCCTTTTCCTCATAGTCTTCTGTATATTCTTTAGTCCTATTACTCACAAATTCCCATTTGGCTTTAGCCGATGACTCCAATATAAATAAATAAAGTGCTTGTTTATCCTGAAAATGATAATAAAAAGTACCTTTACTAATACCTGCATTTTTTAAGATGTGATTTAAAGAAGCCTCTTCAAAGTTTTTTATTATAAACTCATCTAACGCTGCTTCAAATAGTTCAGCTTTTCTTTCAAATGACTTTTCCTTCAATTTTTTATATTCCTCCTAGTTCACTATTATAGACCGTCTAGTCTGGACTATTCGGTCTATAAAAATATAACACTTTTTACCAATATAGTAAATAGTGTATGAAGCTGTCCTACTCTTTAAAAAACATTTTATAAATCATTAAGTCTTTCACAAAGTTTGATACCTGATTAGAGTTCTTCTATATGGGGTGGTGACAGGGTTCCTGTCATAGACCACAAAGTAGCTTATGATACCTCTAAAAAGAAGTAAACACAAAAAAATAAAACCTCGTTACATATTAACGAGGTCAAGATTCGCAATTGAGGTACACTTTAATTTTGTTGTTCAAATCGTACATATGGTTCTTTTTTTAAGTAAACTAATTGATTTAGTATCAAGTAATTATTAAGTAAGATCAAAATCTACAAAATGAATAAAAATCCCCTGTTTATTTGCTTCCGAATAGGTAGTAGAAAGATAAGGTGATATTCATAGCTGTGGAACGGTTCGTCCTCATGGTGAGCAGGAATTGCGTCAACCTGAAAAAGACTTGTACATTGTAGGCATGAAAAGCTACGGTCGGGCGCCAACCTTTCTTATGGCAACTGGTTATGAATAGGTCCGATCGATTGTTGCCTACCTTACAATTGTTCCCAAAATCAAAAAAATGAGAATTTAGCTTATTTTTTGGTTTTGGGGTATTTCTTTTTGTTAGCTTGATGGTGATATACCGGGAATCCATATAGGGAGGAAAATATAAAATCATTTGAAGCAACTTTTATTCATCATAGCTCTCCAACTTCTTTATCAGTTCTTCTGCTGAAACATTTGGAGCTCCGGCATTAATTCGAAGGACTTTTTCTTGACGCGCTTTATTTATTCCTTCTTGGGTTGTAAAAAAGAGTCGAATATTATTCTCTCTTCCTACTTTTAATACAGTATCGTTATACGCACCAAATGGGAAGCAGAGGAGGTGTTCATGGTTGTTTAATTCTTGCCCTAGGCGTTCATTTGCAAACTGAATATCCTCTTCTATACGATGTTGATATTCACCTTCGGTCTCCGTCCTTTTCTCTTTTTCCTTATATATTGGTGTTACGAGCGCAGGTTTTGTTTCTCTCTGTGCGTTTACGTTGCATAGCATATGCTGATCATATGTATGGGAATAGAAGCTCATGCCGTTTCGTTTCATTTCCCGCATGTCCTTCCAAGTAAGGTGTGGAAGTGCCTTTGGATTGGGTATATCAGTTGCTTTTACAATGATAAAATTTGTAGCAGTGTAGCCATATCTTAGCAGGACTGGATATGCTTTCGAATAGAAGCTCTTATAACCATCATCAAATGTAAGAAGAATCGCATTCGGCGGCACGCTTTTATTGTCTTTCATAAAGGCAATAAATTCATCCATCGAAATCACATTGTAATTGTACTTCTTCAATTTTTTCATATGCTGTTCGAAAAGTTTCGGTGTAATCGTAGCATCACTTTTTATCTTTTCATCAATATGATGGTAGGTGAGCACAAGCACTTTGTTTTCATAGTGAGTGTATGGTGTGAGCTGCGGATACAACAAAGCACAGGTAAAAATAGCTATTAAAGCAAATAACAGGTTTGTCCATCGTTTTTTTTCTCTCATATAGCTGCCTACCCATCTACTCCTTATGACGATTCTTTCGTTTTTATGTTCGCCGATGGGAAGCTTTCTCTCCAATTCCTTATAAAGTGTCGCATCACGCATTTTATACGTAAAAATACGAATGTTGTCTTCCGATAGGAAGTTGCTTTCATCATCTATCCATTAGATAAATAAACATATTGCTTGGTTCACACCATTAAAGTTTTATTACTAAATCTCTTTTTGTATAAAGAAATAAGGCCACCTGGTCTTTATCTGTAGTTCCTTATACAATTTTTGTATGGGACCATATATCAGATCCAAGATGTCAACTGTGGTTTTCTTTTCCTGTTGGTGTGACTTGCAAGCGCAATTTTCGCTTATCTAAAAAGCGTAAAAATATTCCCCCTAGAAGAAAGACCAATCACTACAGGGGGAGGTAGTGATCGGTTCTTTCTAAAAGAAATGGAAACGATGCAATAAGATTCTATTCCTCAAATCCGAGAACATAGAATTGACCTTTTGAATTGTATCGGCCCACTAAAGTCGGTGTGCCCTTTCTAGTAAAATAAACAACGCCGACCATTTGAGGATTCTTGGATGCTTTGTAGCCTGTCAGGTCGATGCTCAATAATCGCTTAGCTTGGATGGTCGCCTGTTTCAACAATTGTTCTTCGCTGTATCCTTCCAATTTATCGAACACAGCTGGATACTCCGCTGTAGTATGCTCAAGTTCATTCGCATAGACGTTCAAAATTTTATTCGTTCTTTTTTCCACATCAATAAATACTGGGGTATCAGAGTCGCTGAATGTACGCGTATATACCTCTTTGCCATCCTTAACTATCAAAGAAGCAGTTTCCAACGGTTCTTTTTGTAAACCCAAACCGTTCAGGCCTACAAATGTGTCTTCTACTGCTTTCAACGCTGCTTTATCCACTTCTCATTTGTCTTCTTTTGGCATTGGCAATGGTACTCTCCAATCCAGGTCATAGCTCTTTTCTGCCAACTCTGAAGTAAGACTGAGCTTTTGAGGGAGTTCTTTCATTTCATAACTTTGCAATTTCATTCGGATATGGTTTCTGCCTTGTTCATCCTTTCCTATCATTTTAAAATCTCCACCTGTTACATTGTATATTTTGCCCTTTTCATCTTTTATCGTCCAACCGAAGTGATTAATAATTTTATCTGTATCATCATCCACTAAAATCCTATCTGTTATTTGAACAATATCCTTTAAATAAGCCTCTAGTGTAATCGTAGCATGCTTCTCATCCTTTGGAGATGCTTCATTTTGAGGTTTGTCAAAGGTTACTGACTTGATCTCAATCGTTTTGCCATCCTTATCTACTCTTACAGGTTTATCGGCAAGCTGCTTCGGCTCAAATGATATGTCCAGCTTATACGGTTCTGTTTTTACTAAGGAATCCAATACTAGTGTATATTGATGATCTGGAGACAAAGGAGCAAATCCATACTTCCGAATAGAATGGCCGTATTCATCCACTGCCTTGCGTGGAGTATCAAGCTCCCAAGTTAAATCTTTTACTTTCTCTCCCTTTTCATTTTCAACATGAAAATTCAGCTTATAATCATCATAGCGAACATAAGGGGCAGCTGAAGCTATTCTTCCTTTCACTTGTTTGCTTTCCTGTACTAATCTTTTCTTTGCCTCTTCCGTCCACTTTGTTTCATATTCGACACGCGCAGCAGTCAGTGAATACATCACGCTGTTTAGATTGATTTGCAGTCCCTGTGGTGTAGTATAAGTATACGTCTTATTCATTGGTAGCATCTTTGAAGCCGTAATTGATTTTTCTAAATCAATAGGAACCTTTAAGGGCCAATTTCCTTTAACAGAGTCGATCTGATTTCCCTCGAATTGTAATAAAAGCTTCTGTTCTTCTGTTTCCCCGGGGTTTTTTAGAGTGAGATATCCGTAATTCTCTTCGCGTTTATTTACTCCATACGTTGTAGTTTCTTTAATTACATTCCCTTTCAAATCTGTTACCTCTACCTTACTTATATGAAGCTTATCCGGATGAATAAAGTTATTTTGCTGATCCTTGATCGAATAAACGGCCACAATTCTCATTGGGTCAGCCAATATCTCCTTTATTTCAAGAGTATAGCCCTGATCAGTAACAGAGGCATTTACCTTCTGTGAAAAGCCCTCCTGTACTGCATATTGCAGTTCTTTATCAGAACTGCCATCAAATAACGATTTAACATAGGCAACAAAGGTAGGTGATACGTATGAACTCACCGAAATCGTTAAAAGCAAAACGCAGCTAATTGAGACTGGAAATACCAAAGAGCCTAGTAAACGCGATCTTTTTCTTTTATAGGCTACTGCTTGGTCGGGCATCACAAAAGTAGGTTGATCCAATTCTCCAGCTACCTTTTTTAGAGTTTGTGTAATCTGTTTGTCAAGATTAGTCATGCATGATCACTCCCATCTCGGTAATTACCTGTGTTTCTTTTTCAGCTTGTATTTTTTCAACAATTAGCTTTCTGGCCCTATGTAGCCTTGATTTTACCGTTCCCTCAAACACACCAAGGATTTTTGCAATTTCAGCTATACTAAACTCTTCATAATAGTAAAGAACAACTGCAGAGCGATGCTTCGGCGTCATCGACTGAATCGCTTGCCAAATCTGTTGTTCTTTCTCCTTTTGAAGAATACTCTCCAATGGGTTTTGCCCAGGATCAATGGAGTCCGTATATTCTTCCGTTTTTTTCCTTCTACGTACCATATTAAGTGCACGATGTGTCACAATTTTCATAAACTAAGCCCGAAACGATGTCCCTTTTCGTTCATCATATCGATAAAGTGATTGATACGCCTCCCATAGTGCTTCTTGAACGGCATCCTGAGCTAGATGGTAATCGTGGACGATCAAAAAAGCGACTCGAAATGCCGTAGCTAAGTGAGGTTGAACAAGTGTTTCAAAATCAACTGGTTCTCCTCCCCTAGCTATTGGAAAATGATGATTTTCCTTCACATAAAAGACCTCCTCGTTTTTTCCTTTCACCTCTTATTCACCAGTTCTCGTATTTTGGTTCATAGAAAGAGCAAAAAATCTTTTCCTGACTTGTGTAAATTGGTACTTGAGCCATTGATGCAATCCATGTATTCTTTCTAACGAAGTCATGGATGATCCAAACACCAAGGTGAATCATCGTGGTTCCGAGATTTCCATTCCCAACAAAAAGAAACGTCAAAGGAATGAAGGGGTTCACTGGCGCTTCTTTCTTAATAGGCAAAGATATAATTATTCCGATTTCTCTGCTTGTAGCATTTTATTTAAAATAAAGGTCTCAACAACCTTACCACACCATGATTTATAATGTATCTGTCACATAATTAGTTATTTCCTTAATGTCATCTGGTACATTGCTTATTGCGACACCAAGCCCTGCAAAGGTAATCATAGTAAGATCATTATAGCTATCGCCTACAGCAATACGCCATCAAGTCAAGAAAATTTCATATCATAAAGTGAAAAAATTAGCTATTCTTTCTATAAAGCACTGTAGAAAGGATGGTTTTTTTATGGAACAAGTGTCTCTTTCGGTACAAGAAGAAATGGAACTTATAGCTCAAGAGCTACAGCGATACTTTTCTCCTCCCCAGCTTGAACAACTCGCTAGACAAACAAGTTTTGTCCAACGAAAAAGCAAGTATACCGCACAAGATTTAATTTCCTTATGCGTTTTTTTTAACAATGATATATCCATCCCCCCTCTTACACGATTGTGTGGCCAACTTGACGCATCGAGTCATCTCTCGATAAGCACAGAAAGGGCTAAACCAACGGTTTAATACATCAGCTGTAACCTTTCTTCAAACCCTTTTTTCTACACTTCTCCAGGAAAAGTTCATGTCTTCATCTTCGCTACCTTGCAAGCTCGGCTCTCCTTTTCATCGTATCCGTATTCTTGATTCAACAGTTTTTCAACTTCCATGCTGAGCGATATCAAGGATCAGGAGGAAGTGCGCATACCGTTGGTATGAAAATTCAGCTTGAATACGAATTGAAAACCGGATTTTTTTTACAAGTAGATGTTGGGCCTGGTAAAAATAGCGACGGATTATATGGCATACAACGAACCAAAACAGTAGAAGAAAAGGATCTTTGTATTCGTGATTTAGGATACTTCTCTTTAGGTGACTTTAAAGAAATAGAGGAACGGGGTGCTTTTTACGTTTCGAGGTTAAAGGTAAATGTCCGTGTGTATGAAAAAAACGAAAATATGGAGCGATTCAAAGATGGTAAAGTCAAAAAACAATCTTTATACAAAGAAATTGATATAGAAGCTATTATGGATCGTCTTGAGCCGGAAGAGATCATAGAACTTCCTGAGGTATATCTTGGACGCGACAAAAAATTGCGGACACGGCTCTTAATTTATAAGTTGACTGAGGAACAAACACAGAAACGACTTATGATGCGTACTCAACAAGAAAAAAAGAAAGGCATTACCTATAAAGAGCGTACAAAACGCTTGAGTGCTATCAGCATTTACATAACAAATATTCCAGAGGAATATGTAAAAAAAAGAGTTCATTCATGACCTGTATTCATTACGCTGGCAAATAGAGATTCTCTTTAAAACATGGAAATCCATTTTCCATATTAATCGGTGTAAGCCAATAAAAACCGAAAGGTTTAAGTGCCATATGTACGGGCAGTTAATCGCCATTCTACTTAGTTCTTCCCTCATGTTTCAGATGCGCAGACTTCTTCTGATAAAGAAAAAGAGAGAAAGAAGTGAATTCAAAGCCATCGGTATTGTAAAAGAGTGTTTTCTTTCTCTACACAATGCTTTGAAAAATCAGATTCAAGACAATGGACAGGTTCTTCTCCAAATTTTTCAGATGATCGAAAAGAATGGACACAAATCACATCGATATAAAAAGAAAACGGTCTTTGACATCCTAGGCGTAGTATATGAGTATACAAGAGGGCTTCGTACGATTGCGTAATTAAAAAACAGAGCCTGTGAAATCTTATTTGGCATGCACAAAATTCCGATTAGCCACATAAAACTTTGACAAGAACAGGGATGTTGTATTGTAAACACCTATTCTTTGTCGTTAACTTGATGGCGATGGGATACCATCCCAACACGATGCATAGTAACCTATCTCATGTCTCTTGATAATTTGATCCGTATCCATCTATAAGCAAGATAACCCCCCACCATAATTGGTAAGAGGGGTGACTATTTTGCAATTACTAGCTTGTACAACACTACAACAAACAAACTTTACTAAGTGACGACAAATTCGACAGTGATCGGTGTTGCTGGATCAAGCACGTCCCCACCTGGGATCGTTAACGTAGTTGTAGTTGCGGTTGAAGTGTCAGCGGTTTGAAGCACAGCGTTAATATACAGGTTGTAATACGAAAATGAAGCTGGAAATGCTGTCGCAGCTGCACCAGTATCATCGGTAAAAGCTGTAGCTGCAATTGCAAATGTAGCACCTGTACCTGTTCCGGCCCCTGCTGTAGAGGTAAACTTTCTACCAGCTATAAACGGTTTAACTATAGGCATGTGTATTCACTCCTTTTCTTTTTATCATTACGGATTTTTTGAAAAACCTCTAGAAAGAGGGCTTGTTCCATCCGTTACTACATTCTATTCCTCTCACTATACTTCAGGAACAGCAAATGACTTAGTATATACGTACAATTTGCAAATTGAAAGTGGGATACCTTAGGTTACTTTTTTCTTTGCTGATGAGTTCCTATTCATCTAACGATAAACACTCTCCCTACGCTTTGATTAATACTAAGAGTGTGTAGCAAAATTAATATAATGAATAAGGCATATATAGGATATAGAAACCAAATAATCGATATAAGCTTGCATAATATTTAGCTATGAATTTAGGTAAACCTGCCACACACTCACTAAAACATTAAAAAAAGAAAGGTCACTGGGCTATATTACACAGTTTTTAAGGAAATACTTGAGCAGAAAACTGAACAATTTCAAGGATAATAGGTTCACCTGCAAAAATGGTGCTGCCATTGAGATTAATAGTTAGAGCGTTTGGATTTACGCTATATATGCTGCCTTCTTGTAATATTCCATTAATATAAAGATTACTGTAGCTGTTTTGTCCGAGGTTTGTAAATTCACTTATTGGCCCTCCACTATCACCAGTAAATTCAGTAGCTAGAATAACTTGAGGGCCCTGAATNCCTGAATCGGGATACCGTTGTCCAGCATATGACTTTTCCATGCCTCCATTTGCACTGTAAACGCTGCTGTGTTCGGCTCTCCGTTAATGGAGTATTCCTTAGAAGTTTGTCCTCGAAACGGCATGTACCTACTATAATTATACTTTTTAGGAATTTTACATTTACTAACATTTGTTAAGCAAGATAATGTATCTTAAAATAGCAAACTAAGCCCTGACATCCATACGGACAGCAGGGCATTGCTTTTATTCTTTATCCCATAATAAAGATATAGTCAAGCTCCGGCTCTTTTGCTGAAAGTTTATATCCGTTTACCTCAAAATCGAGTAAATTACTATGTATATTTTTGGCTATCTCTTCAGGTAGCGAAATTCTTCCGTTCTTATCAACCTGAATAATGCATCTATGTATTTCTTTCATTCTCCTCACCCTTCCTATATCCTTTTTTACTATATAAAGGAAAAAAACCTCTTTTTTTCAGGCGGGAGGCCTCACTAAAAAAATAGGAAACGTAGGATTTCCCACGAATCCCGATTTTTTGTTGATGATTTTACTATATTTCAAATTTTCGGAGGCTCAAAGAAGGATTTTACACATTAAGGATTGTAATTAAAAAATATCGCATTATGTTACCGATATTGATTAATCTAGAATGTATAGGAAGAAACGAGGGAGCATGTTTATGTCTATACGTGCACTTTCCTTCACCTCATGGATAATCAATAGATGTGACACTATGTAGTAGGTATCTATAAAGCAAATTTAGGAGGAAACAATGCAAAGGAAATGGTTAACTGTGGTAGCACTACTTCTGCCTTTTATAGTCGTCTTTTCTGTTTCAGCATTTGCTAATAAACCATTAGACGTAATGGTTAATAACTTTTTGATGAATGAGAGACTAAAGCCAAAATTGGAGGAAGGCGTAACTATGGTAGCAGCTCGCCCATTGGCAGAAGCGCTAGGGGCTAAGATAACTTGGGATAAGAGTACAAATACGGTGTGGATTAATTCCCCTAATGTACATTCCCTACAGACTCAAGTTAATCTTTTACAAAAAGCGCTCGCTCCTACTTCACCAAAAGAAGCTGCTCAGCGTTATGCAGAAGGCTTAAAAACGAGGAATGGTGCCTTACAATTTGCTATTATGTCGCCACAATTACAGGAAAAGAGGCGCAAATCATTTGAGGCTTTTTTATGGGGGGAGGGTTCCTCTTCAAGCCCCTGGATTGAGGAGGCTTCCGTTGATGATGGGGTGCAGATTAAGAATGATGTTTGGCAGTTTACGATTACTCTCGTTCATAATGATTCTACAAACAATAAGCGAACTGGCACTTATGACATTATTGTTCAAAAATACGGTGAGCATTGGTATTTGGACAAGGATTAAAATGATTTATGAAAGCAGAGCCTATCTGTCCAACGATAATAGTAGTCTTCAACGTTCCTCTACCTAATGTAACCTTTCCGTCGCAAAGTTCTACGCTGACTAATTCCTTATCATGTCCCCACTCCCTTCTCAGCGTCCAACAAATAAGGCATTGGCGCCTGCTACAGAAATGCTTAAAGACATGATACAAAAGTGGCTTCCTTTTTTATTTCTGTCACTGCTTATCATCTGGTGGATTTCAATAAAGATTGCCCAACCTTTACATCAACTAGCGTATTATACTGAAAACAGTACTGAAAATAGTCAAGAGGAACACATAGAAAAAGTAGTAGCATGGTATTATGAAGCGATTCAGTTAAAGAAGTCATTGCTACATAGCCTGGTTTTTCTCCACAATAGGGTTAACTATTTTATGTATCAAGCGACAACAGATCCGCTGACAAAACTAACTAATCGTCGAACCATGGATCAGCAGATGCAGAATTGGGCAGCCAACCGCGTTCCCTTTTCGATTATTTTACTAGATATCGACCGTTTCAAGAGAGTAAATGATACGTATGGTCACTCGGTCGGAGATGAAGTTTTAAAGTTTTTAGCGGAACAGATGAAAGAAGTTTCACGACAAACAGATATATGCTGTCGATTTGGAGGAGAAGAGTTTGTTATCCTCCTTCCTTATACTGATAAAACGGAAGCCTTTCATGTGGCTGAGCGATTACGTATGAACATGGAATCGAGTATAAGCCCATGTGGTGAGATTGTAACTATTTCAATCGGAGTCTCTTCTTACCCTACTTGTACATCAGAAATGACAAAGTTAATTGAACAAGTAGATGAATGTTTGTATAACGCTAAAAAAAGTGGAAGGAATCGTACAATCGTTTTTGAACCGAATCATGAGTAGTTTTACAATCGCTGTAATGTTATGTTAATAGAATAATCCGATCCGTACAGGATGTACGGGTCGGATTATTTATTGTTCCTCTTTTTACATCCATATCTTTCTTTTTGCTTTTCCCAATAGCACTTCCACATGTATTCCCCCTTGATTTAATTTCCAATTTTATTATGTATTAGGAATCTGTTTTATACGACTAACACTTGTCGTCAAATTTCGAGACAAAAATATCTTTTAAGTACCCTTCGTAAATACTGCATTGAACTGTACGTTTTTTTTGGATGAATAATGTTGAAAACAGATAACAAAAAAGTATCGGATAGATGCTTAAACTCTTGCTAGACTCTCATTACTGTAAACGTTCAGGCGAGGGATTGCTATGTCCCTTATTTGCCACTTCAGTAAAGATATTTTCTTGATACGTTACTTGGCCACTTTCAGCAACAATTTGGCTATAGGGCAACCTAGTTTCAATTAATCGAGCAAGATTTTCAATATCTTGCTTTGTTGCCGGCTGCTTCTCTGTTTTTAACTGATAGCCTAATTGTCCGCTAACCTCTAGTGTAGCCCATTGCACGTCGCTTATGTTCGCAATTCCCGACTGACGCAATCTGGCTTCCAGTTTGTCTACCGGTAATCGGAGTTTCCTTAAGTTTTTTTCATTGAGTGTTCCGTTTTCAATGATTGTTACAGCCTTACCAGATATCAGAGTTTCAAGTCCATCGGATTTTAATTGAATATAGTCTGTCACAAGCAAAGCGACAACTAATAAGGCCGCGACTCCAAATGTAATCCATAACCCTCTGCCCGTTACTGGTTGGATAAGTAAGGTCCCTATTGCAATCATAATAACCGTTTCTGGTATTGTCATCTGGGAAATCGTTCTTCTTCCACTGATACGTAAAATTAATGTACCTACAACAAAAATCACAAGTGTTTGCCAAATCCAACTTACGTTCATACCCCAACCTCCTTTTACAGTCAGTATGGGAAAAAAAAATAAACATTTATACATTTATAGGTTATCACTATTTAGGCTTCAAAAAAGAGCACTTCCTCCAAACAAACCCTACACTTAAGTTCTAACACCCTCGTCATAACACCTCTATTACCAAACTATCTTTACACTAAATATTTATCAATTTCATAAATAATTCTCATCTCACACTGCAATATATGGAAGTCCTTCGTTTGCCCGTCTCTGCCCCGGTTTGCGGCTAAACCGTTCCATTTGTTCCAGAATAGAAAGGAATGTAGTAGAGGTCTTCATAAGAGGTCTCCTCGTTCCGCAATAGTTTGGAGTTAGATACAAACTATTTTCGCGAAAGGGAGCCCCTTTTTCAATTTTTATTTCCTCTTTTTACTTAATCAACACCCGTGAGAGAAAAGAAAACTATGAACAAATATTATACATAACCCAACTGAACTCCATCTATACGTATCTCAATAGAAGCTTCCTGCTGTAACCAGTCTTGCATGCTTTTCAGTTCAAACAGCTGCTCAATATGATAAACGCCATGCGGGAACACTTGACTGTAAAGAGCATCCGCTACACATACAGCGACCTTGGCTGTCATATTAGATTGATCTTTTCCTTGTAGCAAGCACTCGACAGCTGCGTCTTTGCCCCCTTTTCTTCCCCAAGCATCGACTTTTACAGCAAACTGATCTCCTCCGAAGTGAAGTTGTTCGAAACTACGAATCATAGCATTGCGAATCCTATGCACCTGTAACAGTCGGAATGCTCCTATTTTTCGCAGTCCCGACATGAAGGCAGTCGCCACAGCCGAATCAAAGCAAAGCCGCGTAGAAACGGATGGCACCTCAAGTGTGCGGACAAGTGTTTGTTGATCCGAAAACGGAAACCGATATGCTTTTTTACGTCCTAAAATTGCGCCAAAATCTACTATTTTACCATCTGTGAAGCTATTAACTGTAACCTGACGATTGTTCTCGGTGATCGAAAAGCTGGTGTTCAAATTGTCGATGGTCCATTCGATGGCTGCTTTTCCATGACGACCTCCCAAACTAAGCAGAATAGATAATTCAATGCTCTCAGCTTGATCTAACAGCTTTTGCGCCTGAAGCGCCAGCAAATTGGTCAAACCAGGCGCAAGCCCAACACTTAGAACTGCTGTTGCGCGGTTCTTTTCGGCTTCTGTGCTCCATTGTTCCACTTGATTTAGAAAGCGTCCATTCGCTGAAACATCTATATAATGAGTTCCACTTTGGAAACAAGACCGGACGAAACCACTGTTCGTCTGATCCAGACACATAATCACGAGCCTCGCTTGATCTAAAGCGTCTGGATGAACGGCTTCCTGAATATCCAATTGCAATGATTTGACTTTGCCGTCAGTTTCCCTACTGAGCTGCTCTGCACGTTCTAAATTTCTACCCGCCGCATATACAACTCCTGGAAATTTCTCGCCCAATTCCTTACATATTGTTTTTCCTACACATCCATATCCGCCTACTACAATGATTTTATTCTTCATCTCTACTACCTTTTACCGCAAACCATGCGCTAATCAAATAGGAACCAAAATATCTCATTATTTGTGTGAAGCCTGCCTTTTCCAGTAATTCTCTGACAACCGAATCTCGCACCGGATCAGATTCCCGACCGAGCGAAGCCGCAAAACGCTCCCAGTCCTGAATCGGGATACCGTTGTCCAGCATATGACTTTTCCATGCCTCCATTTGCACTGTAAACGCTGCTGTGTTCGGCTCTCCGTTAATGGAGGCAAGAAAGATAGGCGCTCCTGGCTTTAGATGCTCCGCTATACGATGGAGCAACTCCAGTTTTTGTGGCAGTCCTTTTACAAAATGAAGTACAAGCAAGCACGTCGCAGCATCAAAAAGATGATCTGATGAAAGCTGCTCAATCGTTCCCTGCCTAAACGATACACGCGGCCCAAGCGCGGCCCTTTCCACTCGTAGTTTGGCAATTTCCAGCATGCGTGCAGACGGATCAACGCCTGTAAACAACCAGTCTTCATGCCTACTTCCGAAAGTCACCAGCTCTTGTCCCCCACCTGCGCCAACAATAAGTACTTCAGCAGAAGATGTAGATGGGTTCAACTGTGCGGTCATCAAACGATCTGTTATATCGTACAGATGATGATAGCCTGGTATTTTTAAAGAAATGGTTTCTTCATATCGGTACACATCTGGATGATCCCAGCTCATGGGGATATTCGTATCATTCATTTTCATTACTCCTCGTCATTATAAAGTACTTGCACATGTGTAAGTTGTTTCAATCGTACCCGATCAGTTTCTGAGAAAGTCATCCCATCTTCATTATCTGTACCAGATATATCGAGGATGATGGTGGCAGGAGATCCACCGAGCACGACAATACGAGAGCCTAAAGCCAGTGCTTCTTCTGGATCATGTGTTACAAGCAGCACCGTCGATTTCTGCTTATGCCATAAAAGAAGCAACAACTTCTGCATCTCCCGCCTCGTGGCAGCATCCAGGCTTTGAAACGGTTCATCCATAATGAGAAACTGCGGATTGGGTACAAAAGCACGGACGACTGAAACACGTTGTTTCATGCCGCCACTAAGTTGATCAGGATAATCATTTATAGCGTGAATTAAGCCCGCCTCTTCCAGCAGGGCAAGCACTTTTCTATTTGTCTCTTCATCCCCTTGACGTTCAAGCACCCACTGTACATTTTCTAACACCGTTTTCGCAGGCAGCAGTCGGGGTTCCTGAAACACAAAACTAGTACGCTCTTCCTCTTTTCGTTTAACCCTTCCGCTCATTGGCTGCTCCAGACCTGCCGCCATACGTAGCAGCGTCGTTTTTCCGATCCCTGATGCCCCCATCACGCATGTTATCTGTCCTTCAGCCAGATCCAACGAGAAATCTTCAAATACCTTGCGATGATTCTCGTATTTGACAGTGATGTGATTGAATCGCATTCGATGCGCCTCCTCTCTTTTTTGATGTGTATTTTCGTACTAACCATTCCAGGCTCATCCCCAACAGAGCGACGAGAAGAGTCCAGGCCATTACCTCTTCCGTTTTCAAATAAATTCGAGCCGTGTTCATGGCTGCTCCAATGCCGGTTTGACCACTGATTAATTCGGACATGACAACTGTTTTCCAGCCAGTCCCAATGTTAACCGTTAGCGCTGCCGCCCAAAAAGGAGCGAGCGTAGGCCAAACAATATCTTTGATCCGCTTGCAACGGCTTACCTGAAAGACTTCAGCCATCTCTAATAAATCCCTAGGAACCTGTCGTATTCCCTGTATCGAGTTGAAGAAAAATACTGGAAACAGTGCAATGGTTACGACGAAGATTTGTGCCCCGCCTTCTACACCTAGCCAAAGAATCGCAAGCAATATTCAGGAAACTGGAGGAATTGCCTGAAATGTCGTCACGACGGGTCTGATAAGCTTGAGTACCTTCTCATTGGCTCCTGCCCACACACCAAGTCCAGCACCGAGAAGAAAAGAAAGCACGAATCCCACAATAAGCCGCAGAAAGGAAAGTGCGAGCGATTGCCATAGAATTCCCCGCTCGGTAAGCGTCAACAGCGTTCGCAGCGTTTCTAGTGGTCCTGGAAGTATGACCGGAGGATACATACGAGCGATAATTTCCCATAGCGCTAGAAGAACGAGGGCCGTATAGCAACCTGGCCATTTGTTATAAACCGTAATAGAAACCCGCATCTGGCATTACTCCCCCAATTGAATCTGGAACGGTCTGCAACAGGATGTTGAAATATCGTTCGACCTCCGACCTGGCTTCCACAGCATCTTTAAACATCAGACTGATATGCGGCATTGCCTGTAACAACACTGCTTCTGGAATGCCGAACGCCTCGGTAGACAGATTCACGGCTGTTTTAGGTTGTTTGACTGTCTCATGAAGCGCGTCCTGATACTGGCGCTGAAAACGCTCGACCTCTTGTTGATGCGTCTTGGCCCATTCCCTGTTAACGAAAATGCCTGTCTGCGGCAAATCCTCTCCAAAACTATCCCACCAGATCTGCTGATAATCGACCACTTCAGTCAGCCGACCATTCAACTTCACACGCAAGCCGCTCAACACTGGCTCAGGAAGCACAGCATACCGAATGGTTCCGGCAGCAAGCTGCTGCATAATGTCCGGTATAACTCCATACGCAAGCGTAACACGGCCCTCCAGTCCTTCTTTTTCAAGTAAAAAACGGGTCAAAATATCAGGTGGGCCACTCTGTCCAGGAATATATACTGTCTTATTTGCCAGGTCCGATAAGTTATGTACTTCAGGATCAAGTGAAACTAAATACATCGAGCCCCAGGTGTTAACATGAAGAAGTTGCAGCGGCAATCCCCTGGCATACATGTTTGCTCCCACATTAAGCGGTGCAGCGAAAAACTGTACATCATTTTTCTGGACACGAGCCAGCAACTGTTCAACTGTATCCCACATTTCTACCTTGAGCTTTACTTCAGCATCTTTTTGCTGTTCGATCAGCAAGGCTGGAATTAAGGAAGGGGCTTTCGGCGACAGTAAAGTAACATGTTGCGTTCCTTCATTCGATGCCCAGGATGGAACAGTATCGTTTTTCGAGCAGCCTGTCAAAACGGAAAAAACGACCAATCCCGCTAGCAAAGCCTGAAATATACAACGGGGTAAAGATAGCATGATACCCTTTCCAACTCCTCTCAAAGCTTATAAAATAATAATAAGAATTATTATCAATTATTAAGAATGAGAAAAGAAAAGACTATCCCACAAATCTGGGATTTTTGATCGAAACTATATAGATGAAAAATCAGGAGAATAAATATGCGTGCACAGACGGAGGATATCAAGCAAAAAATAATAACTCTTGAAAAGGAAGCTGTTACATCATGGGATTACAGGAAAGCTCTAATCGGACACTTGCGCAAGGCTGTTCCGTTCGACGGAGCATGTTGTACAATGGTAGATCCGCAAACCCTTCTGTCCACAGGCGCTGTCACAGAAGATGGCATCGAAGCAATCCATCACCGCCTGTTTGAATATGAATATGTTCATGAGGATTTCAACACCTATCATCAATTGGTGCAGGCGGATGACCCGGTCGCTACATTGAGTGGAGCGACAAAAGGTGAATTGGAGCGAAGTGCCCGCTATCGGAATGTGCTTCTCCCTGCTGGATTTAAAGATGAGATGCGGGCAGCTTTGCGATACCAGGGGAAATGTTGGGGATATTTGACGTTATTCCGCTATCATGATCGCCCCTTCTTCCATGAGGATGAACGAAAATTCATTTCTTCCCTTGTTCCATTGATTGCCTTTAATTTACGTAAAAGGAATCTGGTATTACCGTCTGAGGAATTAAGATGGATAGAGAAAGAACCGGGAATACTCGTTCTCTCTGACCAGCTTACGATGCTCTCGTCCAATGCAGCGGCGAAACACTGGTTATCCTTGCTACAGAAGTGGGAGGGCATCGACAGTCACATTCTCCCTCGACCGATTCGGGCCGTCTGTTCCCGTGCATTGTCGAGTACATCAGTAGGAACGGAACGATTCTCCCTGGCGAAGGTCTGTATTCACATTCCTGAAGGCCCGTATCTAACAATTCAAGCCAGTCAACTTAGCGGTCCCTCCGCTACGCTCCAGTTGGCCGTCTGGCTCGAGTTGGCCAAACCGTCCGATATGCTCCCCTTCATCTCGGAAGCCTATGGGTTGTCAGAACGCGAAAAGCAAGTCCTCGACCGGATTGTAAGAGGATTTTCCACTAAAGAACTTGCTCTTTCACTCCATATTTCCACTTATACCGTGCAGGATCATCTAAAATCAATTTTCATGAAAACAGGCGTAACAAGCCGGAGAGAGCTCATTTGGCTTCTATTCTCCCGCTTCAGCATGTATCTGGCTGGAATAAGGGAATAATCATTCTTAAGAATTGAAAAGCATACGAAAAACGAGTGCTGAACTGTAACCCGAATAATGGACACTTAAAAAAGTTCGTTATTCGGATTACAGTTCAAAAATAAGGTAAAGGATAGTGGTTTTTTCGTTTTGGGAACACCACATTCCTTAACTTGATGGTGGTGTGGTATTACCCCTTGTTGCCGACATCTACGGTATACGCATCTGTGTTAGATGCAAATGCTGGACTTAATGTACCCGCACTTACCGCTAAGCTTTTTAATGTGGCATCGCTTGCACCCGCACGTGTCACTGTAATCGTATATTTCTTTGAGGTTGTAGCATCTTTCGCTTTAACCTCTATCGGAATCGTATTGGTTCCTACCGCAAGATTAATGGTATCAGATGTCGTTTGATTCCCCATAATAAAGATCGAAGAAAGGTCATCGGCTGCATTCGCTGCCACGGTAATCGAAGTGATATCATTTCCTACATTAATAGAATACGTATCCTGCGTGGTTGAAAAAGCAGGTTGTAATGTTCCGTGGCTTATCGTAAGATTGCTTAGCGCTGCTTGTACCGTAACCGTACAGGTTGCCGTATTATTCCCATCTTCTGTTGTAACGGTAATCGTCGCTGTTCCTGCTGCCTTTGGTGTCACTACACCATTCGCATCTACTGTTGCTACGTCTGTGTTACTGCTACTCCATGTGACATTCTTATTTGTCGTATTATCTGGCGCTACCGTTGCTGTCAGACTTCCCGTTGTTCCTCCCGCTGTCAGTGTCAATGTATCTTTATCCAACGTCACGCCTGTAACTGCTGGACTAAACTTCATGACCGTGGCTTTACTCCGGTTCGCCCAATCCGCATACGCTACATACGGTGTTCCATCCGGAGCAATCGCAAGCGAAGTGTAGAAAGCTCCACCGGCTGAGAAACCCGCAGAACCTACTGGACTCCATGACCCATTCACAAACTTCATGACCGTGGCTCTACTCTGGTTCCCCCTATCCGTATACGCTACATACGGTGTTCCATCCGGAGCAATTGCAAGCGAAGGGTATGCAGCTCCACCGGCTGAGAAACCTACAGAACCTACTGGACTCCATGACCCATTCACAAACTTCATGACCGTGGCTTTATCCCCGTTCCCCCTATCCTCATACGCTACATACGGTGTTCCATCCGGAGCAATCGCAAGCGAAGTGTAGAAAGCTCCACCGGCTGAGAAACCTACAGAACCTACTGGACTCCATGACCCATTCACAAACTTCATGACCGTGGCTTTATCCCCGTTCCCCCTATCCTCATACGCTACATACGGTGTTCCATCCGGAGCAATCGCAAGCGAAGTGTAGAAAGCTCCACCGGCTGAGTTTGGCAATTTCCAGCATGCGTGCAGACGGATCAACGCCTGTAAACAACCAGTCTTCATGCCTACTTCCGAAAGTCACCAGCTCTTGTCCCCCACCTGCGCCAACAATAAGTACTTCAGCAGAAGATGTAGATGGGTTCAACTGTGCGGTCATCAAACGATCTGTTATATCGTACAGATGATGATAGCCTGGTATTTTTAAAGAAATGGTTTCTTCATATCGGTACACATCTGGATGATCCCAGCTCATGGGGATATTCGTATCATTCATTTTCATTACTCCTCGTCATTATAAAGTACTTGCACATGTGTAAGTTGTTTCAATCGTACCCGATCAGTTTCTGAGAAAGTCATCCCATCTTCATTATCTGTACCAGATATATCGAGGATGATGGTGGCAGGAGATCCACCGAGCACGACAATACGAGAGCCTAAAGCCAGTGCTTCTTCTGGATCATGTGTTACAAGCAGCACCGTCGATTTCTGCTTATGCCATAAAAGAAGCAACAACTTCTGCATCTCCCGCCTCGTGGCAGCATCCAGGCTTTGAAACGGTTCATCCATAATGAGAAACTGCGGATTGGGTACAAAAGCACGGACGACTGAAACACGTTGTTTCATGCCGCCACTAAGTTGATCAGGATAATCATTTATAGCGTGAATTAAGCCCGCCTCTTCCAGCAGGGCAAGCACTTTTCTATTTGTCTCTTCATCCCCTTGACGTTCAAGCACCCACTGTACATTTTCTAACACCGTTTTCGCAGGCAGCAGTCGGGGTTCCTGAAACACAAAACTAGTACGCTCTTCCTCTTTTCGTTTAACCCTTCCGCTCATTGGCTGCTCCAGACCTGCCGCCATACGTAGCAGCGTCGTTTTTCCGATCCCTGATGCCCCCATCACGCATGTTATCTGTCCTTCAGCCAGATCCAACGAGAAATCTTCAAATACCTTGCGATGATTCTCGTATTTGACAGTGATGTGATTGAATCGCATTCGATGCGCCTCCTCTCTTTTTTGATGTGTATTTTCGTACTAACCATTCCAGGCTCATCCCCAACAGAGCGACGAGAAGAGTCCAGGCCATTACCTCTTCCGTTTTCAAATAAATTCGAGCCGTGTTCATGGCTGCTCCAATGCCGGTTTGACCACTGATTAATTCGGACATGACAACTGTTTTCCAGCCAGTCCCAATGTTAACCGTTAGCGCTGCCGCCCAAAAAGGAGCGAGCGTAGGCCAAACAATATCTTTGATCCGCTTGCAACGGCTTACCTGAAAGACTTCAGCCATCTCTAATAAATCCCTAGGAACCTGTCGTATTCCCTGTATCGAGTTGAAGAAAAATACTGGAAACAGTGCAATGGTTACGACGAAGATTTGTGCCCCGCCTTCTACACCTAGCCAAAGAATCGCAAGCAATATTCAGGAAACTGGAGGAATTGCCTGAAATGTCGTCACGACGGGTCTGATAAGCTTGAGTACCTTCTCATTGGCTCCTGCCCACACACCAAGTCCAGCACCGAGAAGAAAAGAAAGCACGAATCCCACAATAAGCCGCAGAAAGGAAAGTGCGAGCGATTGCCATAGAATTCCCCGCTCGGTAAGCGTCAACAGCGTTCGCAGCGTTTCTAGTGGTCCTGGAAGTATGACCGGAGGATACATACGAGCGATAATTTCCCATAGCGCTAGAAGAACGAGGGCCGTATAGCAACCTGGCCATTTGTTATAAACCGTAATAGAAACCCGCATCTGGCATTACTCCCCCAATTGAATCTGGAACGGTCTGCAACAGGATGTTGAAATATCGTTCGACCTCCGACCTGGCTTCCACAGCATCTTTAAACATCAGACTGATATGCGGCATTGCCTGTAACAACACTGCTTCTGGAATGCCGAACGCCTCGGTAGACAGATTCACGGCTGTTTTAGGTTGTTTGACTGTCTCATGAAGCGCGTCCTGATACTGGCGCTGAAAACGCTCGACCTCTTGTTGATGCGTCTTGGCCCATTCCCTGTTAACGAAAATGCCTGTCTGCGGCAAATCCTCTCCAAAACTATCCCACCAGATCTGCTGATAATCGACCACTTCAGTCAGCCGACCATTCAACTTCACACGCAAGCCGCTCAACACTGGCTCAGGAAGCACAGCATACCGAATGGTTCCGGCAGCAAGCTGCTGCATAATGTCCGGTATAACTCCATACGCAAGCGTAACACGGCCCTCCAGTCCTTCTTTTTCAAGTAAAAAACGGGTCAAAATATCAGGTGGGCCACTCTGTCCAGGAATATATACTGTCTTATTTGCCAGGTCCGATAAGTTATGTACTTCAGGATCAAGTGAAACTAAATACATCGAGCCCCAGGTGTTAACATGAAGAAGTTGCAGCGGCAATCCCCTGGCATACATGTTTGCTCCCACATTAAGCGGTGCAGCGAAAAACTGTACATCATTTTTCTGGACACGAGCCAGCAACTGTTCAACTGTATCCCACATTTCTACCTTGAGCTTTACTTCAGCATCTTTTTGCTGTTCGATCAGCAAGGCTGGAATTAAGGAAGGGGCTTTCGGCGACAGTAAAGTAACATGTTGCGTTCCTTCATTCGATGCCCAGGATGGAACAGTATCGTTTTTCGAGCAGCCTGTCAAAACGGAAAAAACGACCAATCCCGCTAGCAAAGCCTGAAATATACAACGGGGTAAAGATAGCATGATACCCTTTCCAACTCCTCTCAAAGCTTATAAAATAATAATAAGAATTATTATCAATTATTAAGAATGAGAAAAGAAAAGACTATCCCACAAATCTGGGATTTTTGATCGAAACTATATAGATGAAAAATCAGGAGAATAAATATGCGTGCACAGACGGAGGATATCAAGCAAAAAATAATAACTCTTGAAAAGGAAGCTGTTACATCATGGGATTACAGGAAAGCTCTAATCGGACACTTGCGCAAGGCTGTTCCGTTCGACGGAGCATGTTGTACAATGGTAGATCCGCAAACCCTTCTGTCCACAGGCGCTGTCACAGAAGATGGCATCGAAGCAATCCATCACCGCCTGTTTGAATATGAATATGTTCATGAGGATTTCAACACCTATCATCAATTGGTGCAGGCGGATGACCCGGTCGCTACATTGAGTGGAGCGACAAAAGGTGAATTGGAGCGAAGTGCCCGCTATCGGAATGTGCTTCTCCCTGCTGGATTTAAAGATGAGATGCGGGCAGCTTTGCGATACCAGGGGAAATGTTGGGGATATTTGACGTTATTCCGCTATCATGATCGCCCCTTCTTCCATGAGGATGAACGAAAATTCATTTCTTCCCTTGTTCCATTGATTGCCTTTAATTTACGTAAAAGGAATCTGGTATTACCGTCTGAGGAATTAAGATGGATAGAGAAAGAACCGGGAATACTCGTTCTCTCTGACCAGCTTACGATGCTCTCGTCCAATGCAGCGGCGAAACACTGGTTATCCTTGCTACAGAAGTGGGAGGGCATCGACAGTCACATTCTCCCTCGACCGATTCGGGCCGTCTGTTCCCGTGCATTGTCGAGTACATCAGTAGGAACGGAACGATTCTCCCTGGCGAAGGTCTGTATTCACATTCCTGAAGGCCCGTATCTAACAATTCAAGCCAGTCAACTTAGCGGTCCCTCCGCTACGCTCCAGTTGGCCGTCTGGCTCGAGTTGGCCAAACCGTCCGATATGCTCCCCTTCATCTCGGAAGCCTATGGGTTGTCAGAACGCGAAAAGCAAGTCCTCGACCGGATTGTAAGAGGATTTTCCACTAAAGAACTTGCTCTTTCACTCCATATTTCCACTTATACCGTGCAGGATCATCTAAAATCAATTTTCATGAAAACAGGCGTAACAAGCCGGAGAGAGCTCATTTGGCTTCTATTCTCCCGCTTCAGCATGTATCTGGCTGGAATAAGGGAATAATCATTCTTAAGAATTGAAAAGCATACGAAAAACGAGTGCTGAACTGTAACCCGAATAATGGACACTTAAAAAAGTTCGTTATTCGGATTACAGTTCAAAAATAAGGTAAAGGATAGTGGTTTTTTCGTTTTGGGAACACCACATTCCTTAACTTGATGGTGGTGTGGTATTACCCCTTGTTGCCGACATCTACGGTATACGCATCTGTGTTAGATGCAAATGCTGGACTTAATGTACCCGCACTTACCGCTAAGCTTTTTAATGTGGCATCGCTTGCACCCGCACGTGTCACTGTAATCGTATATTTCTTTGAGGTTGTAGCATCTTTCGCTTTAACCTCTATCGGAATCGTATTGGTTCCTACCGCAAGATTAATGGTATCAGATGTCGTTTGATTCCCCATAATAAAGATCGAAGAAAGGTCATCGGCTGCATTCGCTGCCACGGTAATCGAAGTGATATCATTTCCTACATTAATAGAATACGTATCCTGCGTGGTTGAAAAAGCAGGTTGTAATGTTCCGTGGCTTATCGTAAGATTGCTTAGCGCTGCTTGTACCGTAACCGTACAGGTTGCCGTATTATTCCCATCTTCTGTTGTAACGGTAATCGTCGCTGTTCCTGCTGCCTTTGGTGTCACTACACCATTCGCATCTACTGTTGCTACGTCTGTGTTACTGCTACTCCATGTGACATTCTTATTTGTCGTATTATCTGGCGCTACCGTTGCTGTCAGACTTCCCGTTGTTCCTCCCGCTGTCAGTGTCAATGTATCTTTATCCAACGTCACGCCTGTAACTGCTGGACTAAACTTCATGACCGTGGCTTTACTCCGGTTCGCCCAATCCGCATACGCTACATACGGTGTTCCATCCGGAGCAATCGCAAGCGAAGTGTAGAAAGCTCCACCGGCTGAGAAACCCGCAGAACCTACTGGACTCCATGACCCATTCACAAACTTCATGACCGTGGCTCTACTCTGGTTCCCCCTATCCGTATACGCTACATACGGTGTTCCATCCGGAGCAATTGCAAGCGAAGGGTATGCAGCTCCACCGGCTGAGAAACCTACAGAACCTACTGGACTCCATGACCCATTCACAAACTTCATGACCGTGGCTTTATCCCCGTTCCCCCTATCCTCATACGCTACATACGGTGTTCCATCCGGAGCAATCGCAAGCGAAGTGTAGAAAGCTCCACCGGCTGAGAAACCTACAGAACCTACTGGACTCCATGACCCATTCACAAACTTCATGACCGTGGCTTTATATTCGTTCTCCACATCCGCATACGCTACATACGGTGTTCCATCCGGAGCAATCGCAAACGAAGGGTATGCAGCTCCACCGGCTGAGAAACCCGCAGGCCCTACTGGACTCCATGACCCATTAACAAACTTTATGACCATGGCTTTAAAATCGTTCGCCCAATCCGCATACGCTACATACGGTGTTCCATCCGGAGCAATCGCAAGCGAAGTGTGTGCAGCATCACCGACTGAGAGACCCGCAGGCCCTACTAGACTCCATGACCCATTAATAAACTTCATGACCGTGGCTCTATAATGGTTCTCCAAATCCGCATACGCTACATACGGCGTTCCATCCGGAGCAATCACAACCGAAGTGTCTGCAACTCCACCAGCTGAGAAACCCGCAGGCCCTACTGGACTCCATGACCCATTAACAAACTTCATGACCGTGGCTTTATATCCGTTCTCCATATCCTCATACGCTACATACGGTGTTCCATCCGGAGCAATCGCAAGCGAAGTGAATGCAGCTCCACCGGCTGAGAAACCCGCAGACCCTACTGAATTCCAAGATGAGCTTGCATACACAACATTCGTAGATAAACCCCATACCAACGTTGAAAAGACGAGAAGAAAAGAAAGAAACGATGCATAGATTGATTTAATTTTTGCCATTAAATAACCCCCTTTTTTAAAATGACCAGGCAGAACGCGACATTCGGATGGTCAAAACGAAACGGAAGATTTCGGGCACCTTCCGCAGTGAAGAAGGAGCTAAAATATTCTGCCGGATTCGTGGCTTCCTTTCCACTATGAAAAAGCAAGGACGGTCGATCTTCGAGGCGCTTCAGAACCTCATACTTGGAAACGTGCCTATATTTTGCATAGAATCGTAATAGAGGTCCTTAGGGTAAAGGTACCTCTATTTGTGCTGTCTAGCACGTGGCTGAGTAGTTACAAGATTTGTTTAATAAAATCTCCAATAATATTGTTGTTTTTTCGGGTAGTTTTATCACAAAACATACTCCTTCTTCCTCTTCCCTTTTTATTCAATATATTTACATTTTAATACATATTTACATAACCGCAAGTATTTTTTGAAAAGATATTAAACAAAACAAAAAAATCACAATATACATTCTATTTTGATAATAAAATATTTATCGATTAAATAAACAGAGCACTCATCTTTAAAATATGGATGGTTAAGAATTGGGAAAGCTATTTACTAACAAGAAGTAATTAATAATGAGCATAGCGTTACAAAAATGCCTTGGTATAAGCTTAGTAAATTTTCTCACAGCTTACTTAACATTTGATTCAATTTATGTTTTGAATCATATTTCACACTTAGATATAGTCAAGCCACGAATGACCTGTTGGAAATTGTCTTTTCAAAGTCATTCTTAACCAATCATTTGTTTCGCTCCAAGACCTTGGATTGAGGTGCTTCCGACGTGTTCAATTCCAATAATCAAATCATCTAAAGACTTACTAATAACTTGTTTTATTGATTGAAATGTTTCTGCCCATTGTTCATTGTATTTAACAATTTCTATACCAGAATGTGTCACCTTACTCCTCCCTCTATAAATTAAATTTTTCTCTTGAATACTCGTTTTTTCTTAGTATTTCGTTCACATGAATAAGCATTATAAAACCATTAATTATCGCTAAAGGTTTTATATGGATAGTGGAGGAAGACAAAGACAGGGTATCCGAATTTCCTTACCTAAAGGGAAAATTATGGTAGCACAATGGATCTCCACAATAGCCCAGGTGGTGTACCCTCCCATGTCTCACGGGGTCCTTACGGCCCTTACATTCCTTCGTTCTACCTATCCGTGGGGTGGAGGCTGAAAAAGCTCCTTTGCAGGGTCAGATGCCCGAATGGTGAAAAATAACGCTCAGCTTCTCCGTGCTTATTTTTTGAACAATTAACTGAAAAGAACAGCTATATCAAGAGAAAATTCATTAAGTAACATTTCTTGCAGATGAATGTTGAGATTTAGCTATCACCAATAAAGCGTCATACGGCTGTTGCTTTCGCCCTAAAGCAAAGAAAATACGAATCAATTTACAACACAAAGCAATGAGCGACTGTTTTTTGCGTAGTGGATTCACGGTTCTAGCTGTAAATTCATCATGTAACGCTTTAAACTGTTCATTTTTAGCGACCAATGGCATCACACATTTATACAGGAGGGCTCGCAAACGAGGGCGACCTCTCTTTGTGATACGTGTTCTGCCCTTATGCTTGCCTGAACTGTTTTCCTTAAGATTAAAGCCAGCTAACTTTTGAATTTGACGAGGGTGCGAGTAACCATTAAGATCGCCAACTTCCGCAAGGAAGCCTGCCACCGTCACGAATCCAACACCCGGTATCGTCATCATTTGAGTAGCACCTGGAATGGTATGAACCATACGTTCAACTCGTTCCATACACTGCGCCAACTGTTCGCAAAGTAGCTTATACTGACTAAGTAAGACATGTAGCTCTTGTTTGGCCATATCTAATCCTGATTTAAGTCCAACGGACTCTTCGGCCGCCATAATAAGCTGTAACGCCCTTTTCGTACCTACGGCACGCTTCACTTCAATTTTCCAAACCTGAACAATTTCTTCCGCATTTTGCTTCACAATATCGTTAGGTAACGGGAAGTTCTGAAGTGTAAGGAGTGCTGCTTTTCCTTCCCAATCTTTAAAGACTGTCAAAAACTCGGGGAAGTATCGATCCAACCAACCATGAATCCGCCCTTTCACTTGCAATAAATCTTTAGATAATCGTTCTCGCATGTTCATACCAACACGAAGTTCGGCGTAGATTCCTTGCGGAATCTGTGGTTCAGAGTAACGGCCATCTTTTAATAATTGTGCAATGACACGAGCATCTTTCACATCATTTTTGGTTGGTGAATTATCATCGAGTTCCTTACTGCGCTTTACATGTAGCGGATTAACAATCACTATTTTGATGCCTTCATGTCGTAAAAATTGAGCTAATGGCATCCAATAGTGACCCGTTGGTTCAATTCCGAATAAAACGTGAGTTTTACTATGCCCTTCCATAAGTAAGTGAATCCAGTGTAGTAATTTGTTAAAGCGAGCTCTTGAATTGTCAAACACACAAGGTTTTCCGACCTCGATTCCTCGGAAATCTTGTGCCCTTGCCACATGCTTGTGTTTAGCGATGTCAGCTCCTACTATTAGGGTAAATTCATTCATTTGCTTGATTCGATGGTTTTGCGTATAATTCATTAGTGAGTACCTCCTCTGTTATTTCGAGGTCACGGTCGTGACACTCTGTATGCTAACAGGAGGTGCTTTTTTTATCTAACCTCAAAATTTTCTTCTAACAGGAATGCTCCTTTTTTGATTTCAAATGATGATTTACTGTTGAAGTACTTATTCCTAGCCATTTAGCAATCTGTGCTTGTGTTACTTTTTTCCCTAAAGCATCTTTTGCCGCTCTCGCAAACATTTGATTAAACTTCCCATCATCTTTTAGTGACTTTAGCTCGCTAATAATAATTTCGATTGGTTCCCCTTCATCAATAATGTACTGACGAAGGATACGCTCGGACAAACGACAGATATCTGCTGCACTAAGCCCTTCTGTTACCTTAGCTAAAACTAAAGTTAGCTCATCTGTAAGTTGAAGCTGTTTATAATCAAGTTCGCTTTCCCATAACTTCTTTCTTTCCTCTACATCAGGAAGTGGGATCTCTATAGCCCGATCAAACCTACGCCAGATTGCTTTATCTAACATCTCAGCGTGATTCGTAGCCGCTATGACAACAGAGTGACTCGGCCAATCCTCCAACTCTTTTAGTAGTACATTCACAATACGTTTTAACTCACCTAAGTCCGATTGATCGTCTCTGCGCTTAGCAACAGCATCAAACTCATCAAGAAACAAGATGGACGGTTTACTTTTTGCATAATCAATAACTTGTTTTAGATTTTGTCCTGTTTTTCCTAAATAACTTGAAATCGCAGAAGCTAAGTCTAATGTAATTACAGGAAGTTTTAAGTAATAAGAAAAATATTTCGTTAAATACGTCTTCCCTACACCCGGAGGACCATATAAAAGTAGGCTTGTAGGAGGTTTAATACCTGCTGTAAGAAGTTTGTCTGCCAAAATCCGTTCTTTAATAAAGCGATTAATTAATGTAGATATTTCCGGGGATAATATAATGTTTGGTTGTTCATCTCCTGGCTCCTCAACTTTAGCTAAAGACATAAACGTATCTCGATCTGTTGGAGGAGGTTCAATCCCGACTGCCCTAGTTACTGCAGCCCCTACATTATGATAAGAAATGGCTTTTGCAATTTCACCGGCTATATCTGGATGATCCTTCTTTAACTTTCTGACCAATGTAAGTGATGAAGCTTCTACTGTTCGCATGTCTCCTTCAAAAGATGCACGTATTAACTTGGGAATCATGTTGATTACGGAATCCATTTTCGAACACTCCGTTCTATAATCTTTTAATCGAATAATGAAATTATATGTTAAATATAGATTTTTATCAAATAAATTCGATGTTTTTAAAAATATATTTTTTATCGAATATAAAATTTGAAAATATATTAGAGTTCGATATACAAAAGCAAAAGCCTGACATAACATCCCTCTCTTTATAAGATGCTATGTCAGGTTTTTTATTGTGTTATAGCAACTTTAAACGTATTTTTACCAAATGACTACGTCTTTGGTAACAAATTATGGTATATTCTAATCATAGAATAGCACCCAAAAAGTATCATATATTACAACTCGCTCACATCATCATCCATATTTTAAAATGAAATGGGAATTGTTCGCAAAATGGACAATCTAGGTAGAATTGTATTCCCAATTGAGGCAAGAAATAAACTAGGAATAAAAATTGGAGATAGTCTAGAAATCTTTGTAGATGGCGAAAAAATTGTTTTTAAAAAGTATGCACCTGGATGTTTGTTTTGTGACTCTATCTCGGGAACTGTCCAATATAAAGAGAAGAAAATTTGTGCTTCTTGCTTGGAAGAACTGAAACACATATAAAAGCTGCCCTACTCTTTGAAGTAGGGCAGTGGGGCTGTATCTTTATTCCTTTTCCCAAATAAATATATAGTCAAGTTCCGGCTCTTTTGCTAAAAGTTTATCTCCGTGTACCTCAAAATCCAATAAACCACTATGTATATTCTTTACTATCTCTTTAGGCAGTGAAATCCTCCCGTTCTTATCAACCTGAATAATGTATCTACGCATTTCTTTCATTCTACTCACCCTTTCTATATCCTTTTTTTACCATTTTATATAAAGATGAAAAACCCTCTTTATTACGTAATAAATTTCTACCAATTTAGATGCAATAGAAAAAACAACTATCTGTACAGATTCGTGTTTTGTGAACAAAATCACAGAATAGTTCATTGTATCATTCTACAATGAAGTTACTAAAAATAAGAAAGTGAAGGAGAATAAAAATGAATCGGAACATGGAAAAGGTAGAAAAAGCACTGAAAATGATTAAAAGCAAAGCAGCAACGGATGCTGAGTTTCGTACATTGTGCCTCAATAATCCGGAAGAGGCTGTCGAACAAGCGACAGCATCGAGGTGCCGGAAGGTTTCAAGCTACGCATGGTAGATAATACAGGTTCACACCTGACAGTAGTACTGCCCGACTTGCAGACAAGTGAAGGAGAACTGAATGAAACACAGCTGGCACAAGTATCTGGTGGCATTGGGTGGTGTGTAGGTATAGGCGATGACTATACTATAGTGGGAAAATGAACGTCCTTTTCTCGATCTTTGATTGGTACGATATAGGCGGGGATTGTTATACTCAAGTAAAATAGCATTTACAAAGGCATATAATGAATTAAACTCAAATAATTAAGCCCTGCCATCCATACGGACAACGGGGCTTGACTGCCTTATTCGCCTTCCTGGTCAATAGGCTCCTTAATATATTCGCCTGTCAAAGCATCCACATAACCGAACCCATCCGAGTTATCCCATGCATATACAAGAAGCAGTGTTGGAGCTTGTTGATCCATATACCATGGTCGTATATATTTCAGCTTCAGTGGTTTATGATTGATAAATGTTGAAAATGCTTGATCTTTTGTCACGATAGTTTGCGAATCTGGAAGTTCCACTTTTTCCGATGAAGTAGAAAGACGGAAAGAAACAACCTTTCCTGTTTGTTTATCTATATCCACTTGATAATCGTGATCTCGTACGGGAATTCCTTGGTGTAGTTTGGTGAAATAAAATTGATACGTATCATTTTGATCGTCGGTCATTTCTGGTAATTTACTCTTATCTACCCAGGACGGAATCTCTGACTCTTCAAAGATATTTTGCTGTAATTCCAATTCTGTTGTACTTGAATCGGCATATGTTTCCAAGAAATCACAGGCCACAGTAAATGCTTGTTCTTCTGTTATCCTTGCTGCTTGCTTTTTTTGCTCCCCATTTGTAGATAAACTGACACTATATACATGACCTGTTTTTTTATCCGTTGTTATATAAGCGGTCACTTGACCATCTTCTGTGTTAAATCGATAGTCCAAATAGCGTCTTTCTTTTTGCCATGGAAAATTGAAAGGCTGTTCAACATGTAGTGTTCCTGCAGCACTATTGATATCAAATAGCTTGGTAAGAAGCTGTTTTACTTCTTCTTCGGAACGCGCAATAAGCGTTTGTCCTTTCGGGTGAAGTGCAATTTTAGTTTTTGTTGGTTTTGATTGTACGGAAGTAAGCTCTTTTTCGTCAACTTTTTTTCCAGTTTGTGCATGATATCCACCGAAGTCGTTTAAATCGTAACGTAGGACAGGTTTTGTTTTTATATTTTCCGAATCTCGCCCATCTTTCTCTGGCTGTTCTTCTACGTAAGTTAGGCTGATGCTATCTGCGGTAGTGATATTCTTTTTAATTTCTTCAATTGGTAGTGCGATATCTGGGTTCGGTACCTTGACTGTATCTAAATCAACTGGAGTATATGAATAGTTTGTAATATGACCAAATGAATCCACATTCAGGCGTACGTTCCTGTTCTCTATAGGTATACCGTTGAGAAGGAGTGGGAATTCCACCGAACGTTTGCGCCAAGATACTGTCGTCCCGTCTTTCTTATGGGTTGCAGAAGCATTATCACCATATGTAGTTGGCTTGCCGAATTGCTTTCTGCCCTCTGTCCCAAACCATTCTGTAAGGAAACGTTCAGCCGTATCCTGCACTAGCTGACGGGAAGGCGATTTTTCGGATGCCCATGCTGTAGCTTGTATATCAAATGAAAGCAATTCTCCCGTTGTTTTATCACATTCTAGGTAAGCAGTCATATATTCTTTTGAATTTCCGGTCTTCTCTGCTCTATCACTAAGATGTACCAGAAAACGCTGATCATTCATCAGGCTTCTGCTTGTGATAATATTCAATTTCTTCAATTCTGGCTGAAGGGTAAACAGCCTATTCATCGTTTTTTGTACAGCAGGTGGAATCGGAGTTAATGCTTCTGTTATTTCGGTTGCTTCAGCTGTTTGTGTAGATGCGGCCTGAGTAGCTCCTGATTCCACTTCTTCAGCTAACACGGATGGAGTAAGTATAAGCGAAGATGAAAGGAATAGAGCCGTTAATGGTAGTGTACGCTTCATTAAAAATCCTCCTTTTCTGGATAATAATACAAAATATACATCATGATAGGAGGAAAAAAAATGAGACATCAACTGATTTGTTGTGAAATACATCCATTTTGATAAAGGAATATGTTTTTTATCTCAAATTATCTTGGGAAACAAAGAAATCCCACTACTCATACGGGCAGCTATATGAAGATGATAAACTTGTTTAATTATAATATTGAAAATGCAAAGGAGATACTACTTATTATCGTAGTATCCCCTTTTAAAGTTCTCTATCATTGAACACCCTGAATAGTATAATTAAAAATAATAATAAATCAGCTAATATCTTGTCAAGATATTAGCTGATTTATTGTCTGTAAACAATGGAACTGAGTATATCGCCAGTAAAATAATTAAAACCACTATTCTTTCATTATTTTATTTTATAGAAAGAATAGTGGTTTTTTCATTTTGAAGGTACCAGAAAATTTTAACTTAATGGTGGTGGGGATGGCCACTGGGGCGGTCCTTTTTCATTTCGCACACACATTGAGTGGAATAATCACTTGTGCCTCTGCTCTCTTACAATAGTTTAATCTTTAATGTCCCAATTTGTGATATAACCAAATCCTCATACGCCTTCTCTGCCTGAAATCTAACTTCAGCCGCATTCGCCTTCGGCTTCTTTTCCTTTGCTTTCTCAATCATATCATGCTGCACACGTTGTGAGAGCTGCAGCAAACGATGTATCTTTGCCTTGTCTGTCCAGAATTGTTTCGTGCCATACGCTTCAATGATTTTTGTTACGGTCGGATGCGCCTCGTACTGTTTTCTCATTGCTTCCATTTCTTTTTTTGCCTGTTCTACGTTGAAGGTATAGCCCTTTTCTTCAGCAAGCATTGCCATTGCATGTAGCCGAATCATTTGCGTGAGTAGCACATTTTGATTGGCTACTTGTTCCCCCTCTTTTTCCTGAGCCATAGCCAACTCCACCTGGTTCATTACTTTAAGAAATGTAAGGTTCTGCTTTGTAATTGGCTCCTCATTCACATAAGCGATCACCGTCTCTTGCTTGGGAGCACATGCAGAGAGCAGAAAATATACTAGGAGCAAACCACACAGCACTTTACTTTTTTGTCTGTTCATCGCTACTGTATTCCTTCCGTTTTAAATTGTACGATCTGCTCCTGATTGTTTCTATCCTTACTCATCTTAACGACCGCTTCCCATTCTCCACCCATCGGAAGCAGTGCAGCACCTTCATATGTTCCCTTTCCTTTGTCCTCAAGAGCAACTTCGATGGTTCCGTGATCCATTCCTTTCATTTCTACCTGCACGTTCACTTGAAGGCCAGATACAGGGCTTCCGTTCTCGGTAATGTTCACCACAATCGGACATGCTTTCCCTACTTTAAAGACGGCAGGTACTTTGACCGCTGCCTCCCACTGTGTACTTGAAGTACAACCAACCAAGAGCAACAAAAAAAGGGTACTCAGCATCCAACGCTTCATATGTTTCACTCTCCGAATTGAAATTGTTTGCAAAACGCAGTAATCTCATATTTTTGAATTCTTCCGTTCTCCAAATAAGCCACATGTGTGCAAATCTGGCGAATTTCATCCATATGGTGAGAAGAAAAGAGCACGGTCTTTCCTGTAAGAGATTTTAAAATAGACAAGATTTCCTTTCGGCCTATCGGGTCTAATCCACTCGTCGGCTCATCAAGGATTAGGATTTTTGTCTCATAATACAGCATAATACCAAGGCCTAAGCGTTGTAGCATTCCTTTTGAAAAGCCCTTAATTACTTCATCCCGGTGCTCCCATAGCTGCACCATACGTAGCTTTTCTTCTATTTTTTGTTCATCCACTTCCATACTACTTAAGGAGGCAAAGAATTTCATATTCTCTTGGCAAGTTAACTGCGGATACAGCTGAAACTTTTCCGGCAAATAGGCTACATCTTTTTTCCATCCTTCTTTATAACTCAAAATGCCATTTAGACGAATTGTTCCCTGACTAGGCGGAAGCAGATGCAAAAGACAATGGATAAGCGTTGACTTTCCTGATCCATTTCGACCCACTAACGCACAGACTTCATTTTCATAAATCGTGACGTCTACCTGATCCAGTACTTTTTTATGGTGATAAAAGTGCGTTACCCCCTGTACTTCAATCATGTTTTATCCCCCTTAGAATGCAATATGACTGCAATTTCAAATGAAAGAAGAACCCAGATCAGAAGATCAAGCAGTAAAAATTTCGCTGGCGCTAACCAAATCATGTCTTCCATTAGCCTTGAAAGGTGATCAAGTGGAAAAAGGTACAGAGACGTTTCCAAATAAAAGCGCAGCGTATGGAGGGGATCAAAGAAAAAAAACACGGAAAATAGGGTTACATTCTCCTTCGATATACTAGGAAGGCTGTATAAAAAAATAATGTCAGCAAGAAAGAGAAAGAAAAACCAGACGAAGATATTGGCACCGATCAGCTGCATTCTCGTACTGCATATACTGCCTAACAGCAATCCTAACTGAATAAAAATCACCAGTAACGATAAGGAGGCCGCCAAGAATACAAGAAATGCAGCTGAGTCAAAGGCAAGAAAAAATTTCATAAACAGCGCGAATACAAAATACCATCCAACAAACAAAAGCAGGATCACACACTGGACGGCCAGGCTTTTTTTCAAAAAGAAGGTTCGATAAGATTCTTTTTTTGTAAGCAAAATAAACAAGGTCTTCTGCTCTTTTTCTTGCATGACTGCAAACGAGGCAACAAATAGGCTTAACAACGGAGTGAAGAAGACTGTCATGTCATACAAGGACATGAGAAATACTTGAAATCCCTGCTCAGATGGGAACGAACTAGATTGTAGAAGAAGAAAGAACGAGAGTAGGACAATCATACTTAATGAAAGCCAAAGGCCTTTACTACGAGACTGTTCTTTCCACTCTTTCCATACGTAATTCATATTTTTCGCCTCCTACGCATCCATACATACCCGATGAATAACATGCCGAGTGCAAGTCCGATCATGCCAAGAGGTAGACGTTTTTCCTGATATATCAGCGGATATTCATCTTCAAACATAAGGCTCTGCTGATGAAAAAGTTGGTTCATTTTTTCATAGATTGAGATGGCCGGGCTGTGTAAGAACAAATAGGTCAGTTCGTTTTCTTGAATAAGCTTATATAGCGCCGATGTATATTGAACAGGACTGTCTCCGATACCATCTTGGTTCGCATCCAGCAATGGGAATTCTCCTCCCCAGTGGTTTCCTTTCCCATCTTTGCTCCATTGATTCGTTACACTTCCTCCTACTGTCATAACAGGAACCGTATTTTTAAAGAAGCTATTTTGTGTAAACGTCTGATGCGTCGCACTTGACCACAATTCAACCCCAACCCGGTTATGCAAAAATTCATTTTTAGCTATCTCATTTCCAACAGAATCATCAATATAAATCCCCCGTAGATTTTGATAGAAATGGTTATCGCTAATGCTGACTTCCTCGGCCGATTTCAAGAGAACTCCAAAAGCTTGAGAACCATCATGGAAAGAAAAATTATTGTTTCTAAGCTGCAATCGCTTTGATACCATAATGGCGGCACCGCCGTTGTTATTCAAGAAATGGTTGCCTAAGAACGCATTGTCATTGGAATACATATAATGCAAACCGTATCTCGTTTCACTAATTTGATTTTGTTCCGCTTTGTTATAGTCAGAGTAATCAAACGCAATGCCATCCCTTACCTTTTTAATTACATTTCCAACGAGCCGCGTATGACTGGCGTGAATTAACTGAATACCGTTCCCCTGACTGGCTACGATATTGCGGCCACGGCCCGTGATTGTTACATGGCTGACTTCATTGTGATGCGTGTTTTTCAAGTACACACCGTGGTAGCAATCGGTAATTCGTAGATTTTTTAACACCACATGATTTGCTGTAACTTTTACACCAGCGTACTCTTCTTGCGAATTCATGCTAAGACTTCCATGTTTAATCGCTATGTTTTCTACTCGAACATATGGAGCCTTTATGGTAATGACATTCCCAGTACCCGATCCTTGAATGACTGTACCCTGTGTTCCTTTAATTGTAATGGGTTTCTTAATCACCAGATCACCCTTATAGACTTGGTTTTTCAGCACCAGAACACCATTCGCAGGTGTGTGGTCAATCAGAAATTGGACGGAGTTATCTGCTAGAGAAACCGAAGCGCCTGCAGCCCAGGCAAACGCAACGGTCCACAAAAAAATTAATTGTTTCATTATCATAGTTTTCTTTCCTTCCATAATGACAACAACACCAGAAGAAATGCGGCACCAATCAAAAACGAGCCATAGCTGAAATAGCTATACGTAATGAAATTAGCAATCCGATTTTCCCCAATTATAGGGGGGATAAACGGTGAAATTTTAATCGGGGCGTGTGGGTCAAGTTCGGTTCCAAATGAACGTAACCAATGCAGCATGTCGTAAATACCAAGGGTTCCACCTATCACAAAAAGTCCAATAAGCACATACAGTATCCCTTTTTTGCGGACAATCGCTGCAATAAGTGTAAGAATAGCCATAGCTCCAATGACATACGGCAAATAGTCAAGTTCATGGAAGGTAGCTGCACTGAATTCTTTCATTCCGATATAATGATTTAACCCATTGATGATGTCAATCCGTCCCTCCAGTTTGTAAGGATAGACCACAATATCGAGGCCTTCCGGATACTGGGGTGCGATAAATTTCATGCCCCACCACGGCAAAAGAATCGAAATCCCCTGTAGAACGGCCGCCACCGCCAAACAAATGCCCGATACAGTCGATAACCCTTTGGACATACGTGTTCATCTCCTCTACCTACTCATAGTAAGAAAGGCAAAGGGATTTACTATGTTTCCCTCTGCCCTCTTCTCTTTCCGTCTCTCTTATTTCGGTTGGACTAATAAGTATCCGTTCATCTCCTGATGAAGAGCAGAGCAGAAGTTCGTGCAGTAGAGCGGGAATGTTCCTGCTTTATTGGCGACAAATTCCAGTGTCTTTGTCTCGCCCGGTTGTACCTCAATATCCTGGTCGTAGCCGTTGATGCCAAAACCATGGGTGATATCTTCGTCAAAGTCTACATTGGTAAGGTGAATAACAACTTTATCACCTTCTTTTACTTCAATAGTGTCCTTACGCTTCGCTTTATCATCAAAGATAAATTTCGAGCGCATCGCAAGGCCGTAGACATGCACCTCGTTTCCTTTGCGTTCAATACGGGCATTTTTCTGCTGGTACACTGCATTAGGATTGGTCTCATCCTTCGGATATACTTCAATTGTTTTAATCTTATCTGCTTTAATCATCTGCGCGTAGTGTGGTTCCGGGTCAACCGGAGCGGACTGAATGACTCTCATCTTATCACTAGCCAGGTCAATCAACTGCATAGACTCTGGATGAGAAGGTCCAACAGATAGATAGGTGTCCTTGGCTAACTTGTTGAGTGCAACAATATAACGGCCATCTGGACTCACACTATCGCCTTCAGCGGAAACAGAGTGGCCTGGTGAATACTGCACTGGAACACGGTCCAGTGTTTTTCCTGTATTCGGATCCCATTTTACGATCTCAGAAGAGATAAACATGGTTGTGTAGGCCATACCTTTATCATCAAATTGTGTGTGGAGCGGTCCAAGCGCATTTTCCGGATTTACTTCACGTTCCATCACAGAGGCATAGTCAAGTACGGGGATGCCTTTTACTTGTTCTGTGATTTTGTTATTCTTGATTGCCTCAAAAGCTTTTTCAAATGAAAAGACCGTCATCGCTGGAGCAAGTTTACCAGAAGCGATAAATCGCTTTCCGTCCGGTGTTACATCCACACCATGCGGAGACTTTGCCACTGGCACCAGATAGAGTCCGCTTTTCACTTTCAGCGGATCGATGATTTTCACACCGTTGATAGTATCAGCTTTGCCTTCTCTCACCATCTTCTCAAGTTCCCGCCAATTGAATAGTAAGATGTAATCTCGGTCTTTTTGTGAAGCGTTGATTTCCATGTTTGTGGTAGCTTCTTCGGTGTTATACGTCGTCACAACTGCCCAATCTCCAGACACCTTTTTGCCCGCATCTGATAAATCGTACGACCACGGTGGAAGCTTCACCTGCCATGCCACTTCCAACTTTTTCGTTTTCTCGTTCATTTTAACAGCGGACATGAAGCCATTGTATTTTGTTTTATAGTCATCAAGCGATGCATACTGCTGTCCGATTGGTGCTGAGAAACGGGTTGGCAAGAATAAGTATTCTGAATTCTGCGTCACAAAAGCAGCACAGTGCGGGCCGACCGTATTAGGTACTTTCAAAATATCTTTTACAACGAACGTGCTTAAATCCATAACAGCTACACGATTGTTCGCCACGTCAGTGGCAAACATATACTTCCCGTCATATTCCCCATTTTTCTCTGAGAAGGCTGGATGATGAAAATCCCCCCAGCGGAATCCACCCAGCATTTCTTTTGTTTCCTTATCAAATCCGTACCCGGTTGCTGAATCTGGGGAAAAGACCGGGACAGTACGAATTCTCCGCATAGACGGTACGCCATAGACAAAAAGCTGTCCGGAATGGCCTCCCGATGCAAACATGTAATATTCATCCTGCTGTCCGAATGGAATGTATACTTTCTCGGCAGTACTTTTTTCGCCCGTCGGTGTGGCTGACGTACTGGTTCCCTGTGTAGTAAAATCAGCAAAAAATACGGTTGCCGCTAAAAAACCAACCAATATACCAGATACTGCAGGCACTGCTTTCTTCATATATGACTCCCCCTATTTTTCTAAGGCGGCTTTTAATGCCGCGATAATCGCCTTGCGTTCGTCATCTGTAAGCGGATTTTTTCCGATTACACCAGACATCACCGCTGTCGTCGGCTTTTTCAAAAACTCATCAATAGGAACGCCATGTTTATCTGGAACAGTTGCATATGCCTTGGATAAATCTGGCCCGACCTCTCCACCCTTTATTCCTAACTTCGAGACAGAGTGGCAGGAGATGCAGCCTTTCTGTGTAAAAACTTCTCCTTCTTTGCTAGCACTGGTTGTTGTTTGTGTTGTTTGTGTCGTCTGAGCAGTATCTTTTATTGTTTGCGTCTGCACCGGTGCTTCGACAGGTGATTTTATTTGATAAAACAAATATCCTCCCCCAAAAGCAAGGGCAAAAAACAAGACGAACACCCCTATGTTTTTCCCCACAGAAACTCCCCCTTACGTCATCTCATATGAAATTGAGAAGGTTCAGTCTAGAATGCAGCTGCTGTGTAAACTGATAGTTCCATTGTAAGGATGGATCCACAATCTATTTGTGATAAAAATCACAAATCCTAGTCAAGTTTTGTCCAATTTGCAAACGAATTAATTTTACATATTCCTTTCATACAAAACATTGAAAAACTCACAAGGTAAGAAAACCTATATTGCTTAGTAAATACAGTGGTACGCTCCTTAAATTCGTCACTTTTCCTTAAAAAACTAGACGAGTTGGAAAATCAAGCGTTTCAGAAGAAGTCTTAACACTATAAAAGAAATTTGCGCTTATTGAGGGAATACCACAGCACTTTTCTCATCTATATATGATGGGGGTTGGCAGGAGTGAGCCAAAGTAGTTACTATAGATGACTGAGTACCGAGAAGACACGTTGTGATAGAGAAGAGGCTAACGAAAAGATGACCAGCTAATCAAGGGATCATATAAATAAATATAAATTAATTTTTAATTTATTTACTAGACTTGCCCAAAATCGGATACAAAATTTACCATGCAAAAAGAACCGAAGGTTCTCCTAGGCAGCTTGTAACTGATTTTTTATCAAATCCAGCTGCGTTCCTGCCTTTGCTTCATAGTAAACAAATTCGATCCAACTCTCTGTCTTTTTGTTTTGCCAACTTCGTAGTCCTGTTAAGATATCACCGTGTCCTGTTACACTGCAGAACATGGCTGTAAAAGAAAGCAGTGTCCAAAACCGCTTAATTGCAACGGTACTACGTATTTGATAACCGTTAAAGGAAAAGTTGCTTTTCATGGTACGAAAATAAGTCTCAATCGCCCAACGTTTACTGTAGTACGTTAGAATTTGCTCATTAGATAAGGAAACGTCTGTACTTAAGAATGCTCGCATAGTTTGGAGAGTCATTGGCTGGGTCGCATCCCAACACAGTAGTACCACAGCATTTTCAATGAAATTTAGCTTGCCTTCATAACGATAGACGTGATAAGAAGCGTGACCGACGGTCACAAGGTCGGTATCTTCTTTATGGATGTGCGAGGCAAATTCCTTTATTGACTGCCGAATACCATATGGATAAATAATACGATTGGTTTTTATACCGCTAATGACGTGAAATCCAGATAAAGCGCAGGTTTCGAGTACAGATTGAGCAGGATACCGGATTAACCCCCGAACTTTGGACACATACACTCTTATTCTCTCGTTTACGTAAAATTACGTTGTTACACACGAACTTCTTTGATTTTAATCGCGTTTTCTTGATTTAATTTGTAAAATTCGTTTGGTGCTAAGTCTTTTATGCTTGAATGAATTCGTCGCTCATTATAGAAAGTCATGAACTCCACAACCGTTTCATAGGCCTGTTTGTAGCTTTCAAATTCATAACGAGACAAACAATCCTCTTCTAAAATCCGATGAAAGGACTCGATATGGGCATTCATATTTGGCGTGCTTGGTGGGATACGTTCATGCGTAATCCCAAAGGATTCACAGGCCTCCTTAAAGGCATGAGAAATAAACTGCGGTCCGTTGTCAGAACGAAGCACAGGTTTGTCTTCCTTGTCAAAAAGCTGCCGTTTGAATAAAGCTTGTTGAAGCGTTCGAACCACATCTTTTGCTTCACATCTAAGCCCAATATGATACGCTACGATGGAGCGATCATACACGTCCATACAAGACTGGATGAAGAAAAAACAATCTTCTCCGGCAATATAACCATATTTAATGTCCGTTTCAAAGAGTTGATGGGAATCGGTAATCACTCGATTTCGTGCCAATTTTCGTGGATAAGTCGCTTTCTTTCTCCGCTGCGGTCGTAAAATATCGAGCTCTTTGCATAGGCGATATACTTTTTTCTTATTGATCACAAGCCCATGATCGCGGCGTAAAAGCACGGTAAGCTTTCGGTATCCGTAGGCATATCCATCACCGGATAAAGCTTCCATGAGCCATTCCTTGATCTGTTCATCTGAAATTTTGGTTCCGTCCTGTCGGACGGAATAGCCCGGTGCTTGTCGCCCCTCATTTTTCACTGGCTCCACGGGTTGCCCTTCCTGTTTCTTATGATAGTAGTAGGTTGAGCGTGGAGTGCGGGCGAAACGTAGGACTAACCGTTTTGGATAGCCTTGCCGAATGTAGTGTTCAGCTACTTCAAGTTTTTTAGCAAATGAGGGTTTTTCTTTTTTATTAAATCACGCAATATAGCGATCTCTAACGCTTGTTCACCAAGTAAACGCTTGAGTTGATCGTTTTCTTTGGCTACTTCCTCTGCATCCAGAGCAGGAACGGTGGAGAAATCTACTTCACCATGCTTCCCATTCTCTAGTTCTTTTTTCCAACGCCCGACCATGTTTGCTGATCATTCGTAACGACGAGCAACAGCTGTAATGCTTCCTGTTTCTTGTGCTTCTTTTATTACCTGTTTCTTGAAATTTAACGAATACTTTTTTCGTGTCATATTGTACTCCCCCTCTGGTCACTATCCGTGTAATTCAAATCCACTCTTAGTGTCCAATTTCTCTAGGGGGCTAAAGAGGAACAAGGAGGTGCATGATGAGTTCTCGAATTGATCTTCGTATTGATTTTGCTTTTAAGACGTTGTTTGGTACGCATGGTAACAAAGATGCACCCCATAATGATTGGAATCACTTGTCTGATATAAGTAAATTAGAATTGAGACAGATACACTGTACGTTCACTGCTTTGTACTTGTTTCTAACTTTGATACAACTACCGTTTCGCGACGAATTAAAAGAGCCGCTACCAAACCGATAGAAAGTACAAGAGATAACAAAATAAAAGTCAATAGATAGCTACCGGTCTGAATGAGACACACGGATAATATTGGGGCGAAACTCGTTCCTGTAAATAAGATAAAGGTATAAAGTGAAACGGCAATTCCACGCGATTCCCCCCCTAATTGACCTATCAACGTAATAAGTACTGGAACCGCGAGAGCGATCCCCGATACAAACAGTACACTCACAATAATAAGAACAGGTAAATTAGAGATCAACCCTAACAATGTCAAACTAATTACGGATAACAACAACCCTCCGCGGAGAATTTGACGCACACCGAATTTTTTAGCCAAGCGTCCAGCAAATGGAGAGAGTAACATCCCAAATATACCCGCAAAACGAACATAAAGAATGTTCTTTGGAGTCAAGTTAAAAGCTGGGCCACTTAAATAATTACCCAAAACAGTATACATACTTACAAAAGACATAAGTAGTACAAAAGAAACGAGATAACCTAAGGCTAAGTCTTTCTGGGTAAATATTTTGCCCATTTGTCTAATAGGAGTCAAGATATTAGTATGGGATTTGGGAATTTCTCCATTAGGTAGAAACCAAAAAACTAATAAGAAGGTGCCGGCATAAATAGCACTAAAAATATAGAACACCATGTTCCATCCATAATACTGACTAATCATAGCGCTTATAACCTGCCCCATAATCCCAGCAATCAAAAATCCCGTACTGATAAAACCAATTGTTGTTACCCTTCTTTCCGTCGGAAACATTTCCACAGCGTAAGCTAAAGCAACAGGAGAAAAAGTGGCAGCTGCCGCACCTTGAATTCCCCTGAGAACGATAAGCCAGGACAAACTATCTACAAACCCAAGTAGTAAAGAGATTAGAGTTAAACTAATTAATCCAATTAAAATAATTTTTTTACGACCATATTTGTCAGATAATGCCCCATATAACAAACAACCAATAGCAAAACTAAGCGAGAAGATACTTCCTGGTACTGCCGCTTGCGTGGATGTAATTTCAAAAGTGTCAGCAAACAACGAAATTAATGGGATTGTTACATATAAACTCGACATGACGACTATTCCGGTCCAACAAAGAATTGCAGTCATTAAAGAATAATTTTTCTTCCCAATTATTTCATTTTTCATTTTTATCATCATAGCACCTCTATAATTAAAGTTGTAAAACAATACATTTTAATTAAATTTTATATTATAAGGTTATCTAACTATTATCCGAAAAAAATTTTTATCTCCCCACCCCTAATCTTTTTTCGATTTTCTCATGCAATTTTACTAATACCTTTTCAAATACTCTCTGTTCCTCTGGTTCTAACTCGTTTACCAGAGATTCACAAGAAGACCAAAAATGTGGTAATACTTGTTCAACCAATACACGGCCCTCTGAAGTAATTTTCACATGAACCATACGACGGTCTTTTGCGCTATGTTCCCTAACTATCCACCCTCGTTTTTCTACCCAATCTAAAAGCGCTGTTACGGAAGCGCGACGAATCCCTAGTCGCTCTGCAATAGCAGAAGGACTTACATTACCATTTTTTTCATGTAGTGTAAGAAGCAAAAGTAGATCTAGCTTACTTTCCGTAATACCATATGGAGACAAATCTATGTCTACTGCATCTAGTACATTGTCGCTGGTCCAAAGCATTAATAAACCAATATAAGCCGCATACCGATCCGTATCTTCAAAAGCAGTTTTATTCATAAGTTCTAAGTACGGCTTAATCCCTAGCTTGGGGAGCTGTTGTTCAGCTACATATTCTTTATCCTTTTTTCTGACCATGAAATCATCTTTACTCCTAATAATTAGATTATCTAATTAAAATATAATGCCTTTTCATTAAAAGTGCAATGTTAATCTTTAAATAAAGGAATTTTTTGTATTACATCATAGCAGATACACATCCTCCCTAAAATACATATCAGAGAGTTGAATGTTAAAGGAAAGGACTGACATTCTCTCCCTAGTTGTCATTTTTTAAATTCAATAACCGTTTATCAATCTCCCTTATAACAAATTCACACTCTTCTATTTCAAAAGCATTATTATCTTTTTGATACCACTTTAAACAAAATAACGCATGTTTACGCCAAACCTCTAATTCCTCTTTTGAGCATTTAAATATTCTCGAAGCTACTTCTTTTCTATTCATGATTATTCTCCCTCTATGAATTAAAGTTTTTCTTATGAATACTCATGTATTCTTACAATATCTTGATTTTTATAAACGAAGCTTCAGTTAGACATTTGAAACTTTTTAAAATATTGGAAGTAGGGGGTGTAGGCCATCAAAGACCTACGGCCTTTTTTGAAAAATATGGTTGCACATTGGATCTCCACAGGACTCATGGTGGTGTACCCTCCCATGTCTCTCAGGATCATATGTCCCTACTTTCCTTCGTTCAACCTGTCCATGAGGTGGAGGCCAGAGATGCTCCTATTCAGGGTCTGTGCCCGCATGGAAAAAATAATTCCGGCTTCTCCGTGCTTCGTTTTTGATCAAGATATCAAGTGCGAATGTTCTTCAAAAAATAAGCAACTGTACGGTTTATGCGGCAAGAGATTGGTTCTGTCCACATAAAGGGGTGTCTTTTATCATCTTGTTCATATTAAAATCGATTTGTTTACGAGCTAGCACAAACATAATGCGGAGGAGGCGACAGCACAAGGCGATTAACGATTGCTGTTTACGGAGTGGATTCTCCTGTCGAGTTGTATAGTACGTGTGTAGCGCCTTAAATGCTGGATTTTTGGCAACTAAGGGTCGAATCGCTTTGTAGAGAAGAGCGCGAAGCCGTGGTCTTCCTCGTTTCGTGATACGTGTTTTTCCTCGATGCTTGCCTGAACGATTTTCTTTAAGATTTAGACCCGCTAACTTCTGAATCTGACGAGGATGCTGGTATCTAGACAAGTCTCCAACTTCTGCGAAAAAGCCCGCAACGGTAGCGACTCCTATGCCTGGAATCGTAAGAATGTACTGTACACCTGGAATATCTCGTAATAAATCTTCGATTTCTTTTATGACTTCTTCTATCTGCTGCTGTAGAGTTTCATAGGTTGTAAGCAGTGTTTTTAGCTCCAACCTTGCCATTTTCATACCTTCTTGAAGGCCAATCGAATGCCTAGCTTGTTCTACAAGCTCCTCCGCACGTTTGGGACGAAGTCCTCTTTGGATGTTTTTCTTCCATATCGTCAAGACTTCAAAGGCACCTGCCTGGATAAGATCCTGAGGCAGTGGAAAATGCTTGAGGGTTTCAAAAGCCGCTTTGCCTTCCCAGCTTGTAAATACCGTTAAAAACTCAGGAAAATAGCGATCCAGCCAATTATGCACCTTGGCTTGAGTACGCTGAAGCTCGCAGGAAAGGTGGTCTCGTATTTTCACAGCTTCCCGTAATTCGGCATATACACCAGTTGGGAAATAAGGTGCAGAGTACCGCCCATCTTTGACGAGTTGCGCAATAACACGGGCATCTTTTGGATCGTTCTTCGTTGGTGAATTATCATCCAGCTCTTTTGACTTCTTTACATGCATCGGATTAACGACCACGACCGGAATCCCGCGGCTTCGCAAGAATGCTGCTAAAGTCATCCAGTAGTGTCCGGTTGGTTCCATTCCGACAAGAAGCTGTGTTTTTTCGTGTTCCCTCATTATGTTTTTCATCCAGTGACAGAACGCTTCGAATCCCTCACGCATACTTGGGAAAGAAAAAGCTTTCCCATACATGAGACCGCGATCGTTTTGTGCGCGTGCTACATGTTTGTATTTAGCGATATCTATGCCAATAATCAAGGTAGATTCTGTGATTTGAGAAATGCGTTGATTTTGTGTATAATTCATGGTGAGTACCTCCTCTGTTATTTCGAGGTCACGGCCGTGACACTCTGTATGTTAACAGGAGGTACTTTTTTTATCCACTCGCATTTTCATTCATTACAGGAATGCTCCTATAGAAAAACAGGCGAAAATCCCACCGTTATAAGAAAAAAGTGGTCTTTGATATCCATCACACTTTTTGCCAAATGAGCTCACCATTGCAGGCATCGATATATTTTAATTTTCGATTACGGTCAACGCCCAAAGGAATATCGACTTGACAAGTTGTGGTAGACTCATAAAGTAGGTGGTAAGGTGAATACTCATCTAAGTCTTTAAACCATTTAAGTCGGATGCTAACATACTCACTGTATCGTTCAAACGCTTTTTCGGGTGTAAGCACTGGGTGAAAGTTCCTCTCTGTCAGTTCTAGAATTTCTTCATAAGAGACTCCCATATAGCTGCAGATTTTCCCGGTTGAAGTACTAACACTAACCATGACCCGCTCATGGTTAACAGGGATATTGTTGATGTAGACAGGTAGATAGAAAAGCTCACGATCACGCAGTTCCTCATCCATGTTTTCCTGATCCACTTCGAGCTGAAGGTAAGAAGTATAATCCGGAAAAACGTGCTGCAAGAACTGTTCCGCCTTCTCCCAGCATTGCTTCCGGGTCAGTGATGCAGTTGCAGTAGTTTCTTTTTCCTCTTCAGTCCAGTGGAAGAACCCTGCCAAACACCCTGTCGATTTTTCGATTTGAATTATAAATGAGGATTCTAGTTTTCGTAGCGAATCACCCCATTTACGCTTCATGTAAGCATCCACAGAAAGTGCTTCTGGTTTCGGCTCTTTATCTACTTCCTCCTTAAGCTTATACAACAATTTAATCCTCTCATCGTCATCCTTCGATTTCTCAACCATGTATAACTTTGGATCGATACCAAGCAACATCTCCCAGGCTGCGATGTTTTTGATCAACTCCTCACTTGGATCATTCGGATTCAGTAGCTTTTTTCCCTTTTCGCTTTCTTCCAATGTTAGTATACCACCCAAGTTACTGGTATTATCTCTTTCCATCGGAGCAATTGGGTGACTAGGAGGCATCAGATAATGTTCGATTCCAAAGTGATCAACACCTGTAATGGCGTCGATCAATCGACGATCTGGAACCGCTTCATAGACAAGTCGATATTCAGGCTGTGTTCCCTCCATTTCATACATAGAAGGATACAAGGTAACCATTGTCAGCTTCATTTGTAAATTACTTAACACTTGTTGTCTCACGTTTTTTGCATCAACGATGCTATCAGGCCACTTTGGTCTAGGAGCAGTTTTTTGCTCAGAACGATATCCGATGACGTTTAAGCTATTATCCAGTGTAATTTCACAGCCCGTATCAGGAAGCGGTAGCCCCCCAACTTCCTCCCTATAGGTGATAAATCGAAAATTTTGTCTCTTTTCGATATTTACCCAAGTGAATGCTGTATGATCGGGATTATGTTTCATTAGAAAAGCGTCAGCGATCGCCTTCGCGTCCTCTTCGGAGCTGTCTTGGTTCCCTGTATTTTTATCTTCCATATCGATATCCAGCCTTACCAAATCCCCGGTTTCCAGGTCCAGCTCAACTTCAATTTTGCAGTCGTTTTTTTTAGGATCCTCCCAAATGAAGGATCGGTATTTCTCATTGCCCTTGGGTGTGTTATCTTCCATTTCCAGTCGGTAATAATCTGGAATCATGACAACTGTTTTTGCTTTTGTTCGGAGTGTCTCATAATCGATTGACATATATACCTCCATGATTTAGTTCTAATTTAAACAAAGATTTTTACATCTTAATAGAGATTATACGTAAAACATCAGTGCAACGTAGTAGAAATATGTAAACTTTTCCCTAGTTGAACGTTCTATAGAACGCTAAATTTTCTACATCTAATTAAAGTTTGAAACAATAAAAGCAGCAACTCAAAGAAACAGGATGCGAACAAAATTTTTTAAGATAGTGTTACATCGTCATCAAGTTGAGAACGATATTCTTAAGGAGAAAAGCGCGTTCTCTTCTTATATGAAATAGAAAGGATGACACGGTTTTTTATGAATACCGAGAAAACTGTGCGTTCTCTTTATTTGCTAAAGAATTACATCGGTACATGTCGCCTGTTGCTTTTAACCAGATTGGAATACGATCTTTGAAGAAATGAAAGCAAAGGCAAAAGCAACCCTTGAATGTGAAGACAAAGCAGCAATCTATGTCCGACGTAAAGTCGAGGTCGAAAGCGTGTTCGGTCACATCAAGGGCAATCGGTCATTCCGCCGACTTTCCTTTCGAGGGCTCAACAAAGTACATGTTGAGTTTGGGATAGCGACGTGGCGGGACCCCAATAAAAAGTACTAATATAAATGAACCCACCTCTTGGATAGACTCTTTTGACAAATGACTCAAAACCTCATTTTTTGTCTCTTGAAAATTATAAAATACTTAAACAGCTATATATTTAATTTCACTGTTCTTGTAGCAATGCAGGTGTTAATATAATGGTCCGGTAAACTTTGTCATCCCATATAATCTTCATAGATCCAGCAACCAAAAAATCACTATACTAATATTAGTTTCATACTTTCGCTTTTTTGGGCCAAATAAAGTCACTGATTGTAATAATGAAATCAATCCCCAAAACAATTGTCCAAATTCTTAAAATTCCACTCAATGCATCAGTACGAGATGAATCATTTATAAAATAAATCATCCCGACTAAAAGTCCAGCACCAATAAGATAAGCAAGTACATGTCTTACCCATCCTTTTAAATGATGTCTCGCATACTCCATACTGAATCGTTTCGCCGGTTTTGGACCTTGCTTTGTCACATAATATTGAAAGCGTTCATCTGCCCAGTGAATCATACTTTTGCCGTAAACAATTGATACACCAATATAAACGGCAGCAATTGCATGCGCTTGTGTTGCGGTTGCACCACGGTATAAATCAATGCCTGTTATCATTAATAAGATGAAATCAATTACAGGGGTTAAGGCTAAAAAAAACAATCCTAACGCATTTAATTTAAACACATATCGCGTCACTAGTCCTAATACAATAACCACCCAAAATGTAATTTCACATGCGACAATCATCTATGCAACAAAACTCAAAACGTCACCTCTTTCCAATACAGTTGTATTATTTAAATTTGCCATAGCATCTCCATTAAATAGTACAACTGTATCATAAAATTGTATAATGATTTTTTTCTTGATATCCAAATACGGAAAAAGGCACTGATCGTCAATCGTCAGTGTCTTTTCTGTACTTTTATGGAGGCGTGGGAAATTACTCTTTTCAATTTCTTCTTTCAGTTCTGTTTTTAGTTTTTCCCTTTGTTGTTTATGGTACTGTTCCACCTTCTGAATCTCGGTTGCTATCATTTCCTTTAGGTTTTCTTTAGTAATAGTTATTACTTCCAAAGGAATTACTGGTGTAGTCATTGGTGTTTGGATATTGTTTACTTCCTGTTCAGATTCTTCTATGGTAATAATCTTACTGGACTCTTGCATTTTTCCGTCCGATCCCAAAAATGGGCATACGGGTGGCGTAAAAGAATAAAATGTAACGATTACGAGGATAGTCTTAGATTTTTAAGCACTTCAACCAGAGGTTTTTGTGCCCATCCTTGTTCATAGGCATACAAAATGAGCTGCCCCATACAGTCCTTTCGAATACGACGTACCACATCTCCTAATGTGAGCGACGGCGAATGGCGTTTTCCTTTCGCCTGTTCAAGCGCAAGAAACGTATACGCCAGAAACTGAATCGTCCAAAATCGTTCGATCCCTTTGTGCGAAAGGTGCTGGTACTGATCGAAACCAAGCAACTCCTTAAAGTACCGATACCCAACTTCGATTTGCCAGCGTACGGCATAGTGGCGCAGGACGGTCACGACATCCAGGCTGGTATCC